>NZ_JAIWNX010000083.1 GCF_020217185.1 Asticcacaulis sp. | reverse complement strand
ACCATAATGTGTCGAACGCCACGGCGGCCATCGCCATCGCCCGCGAACTGGGCGTCTCTGAGGCCGATGTACGCAAGGGGCTGGGTGCGTTCGGTGGCGTCAAGCGCCGCTTCACCACCACGGGCATCGTCAACGGCGTGCGCATCATCGACGATTACGGCCACCACCCGGTCGAAATCGCTGCCGTGCTCAAGGCCGCGCGTCAGGTGACGCAGGGCAAGGTCATCGCCGTGGTGCAGCCGCACCGCTACACCCGTCTGCGCGATCTGATGACCGAGTTTTCGACCTGTTTCCACGACGCCGACAAGGTCATCGTCGCCGATGTCTATTCGGCGGGTGAAGCGCCGATCGAGGGCGTCAACAAGGACGCGCTGGTCGAAGCCCTGCACCGTCACGGCCACCGTAATGCTGTGGGCCTTGACGGCCCGGCGGCGCTGGCAGGCCTTGTGGCCGCTGAGGCGAAGGCCGGGGATCTGGTCGTCTGCCTGGGGGCGGGCGACATCACGCAATGGGCCTACGCGCTTCCGGCGCAGTTGGAAGGAGCCACTGCGTGAGCGATTGGACCGACACTCTCCCTGCCGTGCGCGGCAAGATCGTAAAGCAGGCCGAACTGGCCCCGTTTACGTGGTTCCGCGTCGGCGGCCCGGCGGATGTGTTATACATCCCTGCTGATCCGGACGACCTGAGCGATTTCCTGCGTCAGTTGGACCCGTCTGTGCCTGTCACCTATATCGGCGTGGGGTCCAATCTGATTGTGCGCGACGGCGGAATCGAAGGCGTCGTCATTCGCCTTGCCGGTAAGGCCTTCTCTGACATTCAGATAGACATAGAAAACAATCTGATCATTGCGGGGCCCGGCGCGCTCGACAGCGCCGTGGCGCGGGCCGCGGCCAAGGCCGGTCTGGCAGGGCTTGAGTTTTATGCGGGCATTCCCGGCACCATTGGCGGCGCTCTGACGATGAATGCCGGGTGTTATGGCCGCGAAACCAAGGATATTCTGGTTTCGGCCTGGGGCTATGACCGCACGGGTGAGATGCGAACCTTCACTAACGAAGACTTTGGCTTCAGCTATCGCCACTCGGACATCAGTCCGGATATTGTCTGGATACAGGCGGTGTTTCAGGGCACGCCTGATGACCCGGCGGCCATCACCGAGCGCATGGACGCCATCACCGCGCGCCGGGAAACGTCTCAGCCGATCCGCGAAAAGACCGGCGGTTCGACCTTCAAAAATCCGGAAGGCCATTCGGCGTGGAAGCTGGTCGATGAGGCGGGCTGGCGCGGTAAGCGCTTTGGCGGCGCCAAGTTCTCTGAGTTGCATTCCAACTTCATGATCAATGCCGACAACGCCACGGCAGCCGACCTCGAAGGCTTAGGCGATACGGTGCGCGCTGAGGTCAAGGACAAGTTCGGCATCGACCTGCACTGGGAAATCAAGCGCATCGGGCGTCGTTAATATCTCCTCCCTGTCGCGCCGCGACGGGGAGGGGGGAGATCAGATTGGCCACTTTTCCTCTTATCATGGGCGTTATCAATGCCACGCCGGACTCGTTTTCCGATGGCGGGGCCTATGATCCCGTGGCGCAGGGCCTGCGCCTGATCGCCGAAGGGGCCGATGTGCTCGATATCGGCGGTGAGTCCACGCGACCGGGGGCCGAGCCGGTATCCGCCGCCGAAGAAATCGCCCGCGTCGTGCCGGTCATCGAGGGCTTACGCGCCCGGTGGTCCGGTCCGCTCAGCATCGACACGCTGAAACCCGACGTGGCGCGCGCCGCCTTTGCTGCCGGGGCGACGATATGGAACGACGTAACGGCGCTCAGCCACAGCCGCGACAGTCTGGCGACCGCCGCCGAACTGCAAGGGCAGGTCATCCTGATGCACATGCAGGGCGAGCCGCGCACCATGCAGGCTTCGCCGCACTATGACGATGTGGTGGCGGAGGTCGAAACCTATCTGCTCGCCCGCGCCGAGGCGGCGATTGCGGCGGGTGTGGCGCACGAAAACATCTGGCTCGATCCCGGTATCGGATTCGGCAAGACGCTGGACCACAATCTGAGCCTGATCCGCGCCACGCCGCGTCTGGCGTCGCATGGCTTTCCGTTGCTGATGGCGGCCTCGCGCAAACGCTTTATCGCCGCGCTGGAAGAACGCGACGGTGCGCCTGCGTCCGATGCCACCCGGCGTATCGGCGGCACCCTGGCCATCCACCTCTATGCGGTGCAAAACGGCGCGCGTATGGTGCGCGTGCACGATGTGGCCGAGATGCGTCAGGCGTTAAGAGTGTGGGCGGCTCTCGCCTGAGAGGCGAACTCCGGTTACGCCTGCAACGGTCCTATGTCTTTGAAATGTAACACTCCGCCCCTTTCGTGCAAAAAAGGCGGCCCAAGCGGCGTGAAACGGCTTTACAGCCCCTCCGGGTCCGGTGTTAACCTTTCAGCGTGCGCTGCGGGATAGGTGCGCGCAGGGGAAAATCGGTAGAATTATGATGAAGCGGGTCCTGACGAAAAAGCCTCAGTTCAGCAAGACCGTGTTGCCGGATCGGCAAAAGCGTAATCTGAAGTTCAGTCATGCGCCGCAGGAGGTCGAGGTCGAGACACCCGGCCCGCACATCCTGACGGGGCCGGTGGAGATGGAGGTGCCTGCCTATGAGTGGGCCTCTGCCGAAGACACCGTGCCGCCGGCCGTCATCGCGCAGCAGAGCCGCAGCCTGTTCCAATGGATCGTCGCTATCGTCCTGCCGGTGGCCGCGCTGGGTGTGATCGCCCTGAGCGTGGCGGCTCTGGCGCAGGCCGGGGGCTATGACGCGGACTTTATCGCCTCGCGGTTTCGCTGATCAATTTATCTGCGCATAGATATCGAAGGCGGCGCTGAAGTCCGGATTGCGGATCACCGTGCCGCAGGTCAGGGCGTAATCGCCCGGATCCAGCATCAGATAGGCTTCGGGCACCAGAGGCAGGAAAAAGTCTTCGCCCTGACGTGTCCCCACCAATGACAGGACCAGCCCTTCCTTGCGATTGGCGCGGATAACGCGCCCGCCGATCAGCTCAAAGCTCAGCAGCTCGTCATGGGTGCCGATCTGATTGAGGCGCACGACCAGCATCTTGCCCAGCAGAACGCGCACCATCGGGTCCGAGGCCTCGGCAAAGGCTTCGGGGACCAGTTCGTTCCAGCGGGAGTCGTTGGTGTTTTCGTTCATGGTCACAGCTTACGAAATCGCGGCACGATCTCACCGTCACTATCGACCGATTCGCTGAACATGGCCAAAGGCCGCACCCACAAACGCGCCGGATCGGCCTGAATGACGGGGGCATAGAGCACCAGCACCTCCTCCGTTTCGGAGTGGGTCACGCTGCCGTACACCACGTAATCCTTGCCCTTGTAGTGGCGGTACAGGCCGGTGGCGATGGCGCTGGGGTAGTCGGTGATCGGGCGGGTCATGGCAGATCCTTGCGTTGCGCGCTTTCCTTAGCCGGGCGCGCAGATTAAGGAAAGGTATCTATCTCACGGAGGTCTCCATGCGTCGCGTACTGATCATTGCCGGTTCGGACCCGTCGGGCGGGGCGGGGATTCAGGCCGATCTGAAGGCCGTGACCTGCCTGGGTGGCTATGCCATGACGGCGATTACCGCCCTGACCGTGCAGAACACGCTGGGCGTCACCGATGTGATGCCGGTGCCGGAAGCCCTGATCACGGCGCAGGCCGAAGCCTGCCTGAACGATATCGGAGCCGATGCGGTGAAGACCGGGATGCTGGGAACGACCTCAGTGGTCGAAACCGTGGCGGCCCTGCTCGATAAGGCGGGGGTGTTTGCGGTGGTCGATCCGGTGATGGTGGCCAAGGGCGGGCACCCGCTATTGCCCGATGAGGCGATTGACGCCATCCGCACGCTGCTGATCCCGCGCGCAGGGCTGCTCACCCCCAACGCGCCGGAGGCGGCGGTTCTGACCGGTATCGAGGTGGTGGACGAAGCCTCTCAGCAACGCGCTGGTGAGGCGCTGCTGAACATGGGCGCCAAGGCCGTGCTGATGAAGGGGGGACACATTGACGGCCCCGAAGTGGTCGATTGGCTGCTGTGGGCAGACGATGCGCGGCGCTATGTGTCCGAACGCATCGAGACGCGGCATACGCACGGCACGGGCTGCACCCTGGCCAGCGCCTGCGCCGTGCTGGCGGGGCCGGATCGCTCTCTGGGTGACAGCGTTGAACTGGCGCGCGACTACGTGATGGGGGCGATTATCACCGCACCGAATCTGGGTGGTGGGCATGGTCCGCTCAGGCACAACTGGGTGCTTTGAGCGGTCAGATGCGTCCCCTCAGGGTATGGGGGGACAGAAGGGGACGCATCCTTGAGGGGGCAGTGTTCCCGGCTGCCCCCGACCTTCAGGCGGAGCGGTTTAAGCGCCCCGCCCAAAGTGTTTAGCGACGCCAGGCGGTGTCGCGGTCGTTACGCTCCCAGTGGAGCTTTTGTTCAAAGCGGTCCAGACGGTAGCTGAGATTGGCCATTTCCTGACGGTCGATGCCGCGGCCCGAACGCTCATACTGATAGGACAGGCGTTCGATACCGTTCAGTTCGCTGCTGAGGCGACCGAATTCGCTGCGCGTCAGGCGCCCCGAACGGCGGCCCATGTCGAGGCGGTCTTCGAGGCGGTCGATACGCGCATCGACGCGGTTGTCGCGGTAGTCACGGACATCTTCGCGGCGATCGTAACGGTCATAACGGTCATAGCGGTCGTACTGGCCGGCCGCGAAGGCGGGGGTGATGGCGGTCAGGCCGGCAATGGCAACGGCTGCGGCGGCAATGGTCTTGAGCTTGGTCATCTGGCATTCTCCTTTGGTCGTCAGGTCTTTGGGGTCAGGTGTGACGCTGTGGATCAGCGTTGAGACCTTTATAAAAGCCGCCACTCGAACCGAACCTGAACGGTGCGGTTCATTTTCGGTTCAGGGTTTGCGCCGTCGATTTCCGCTTGCACTTGGGCGGATTTGGCCGCAAAAGCCGCCTGTTTGCGTAGATCGCCCGGCGCGCCGGCCGGAGAGATAATGACCGAAAATGAAGGCCTGACCATGAGCGCCAAACCTGCCACCATTCCCGAACGTCCGTGGTTTTCGTCGGGCCCGACGGCCAAGCGTCCCGGCTGGACGCCCGAAGCCCTGTCGGGTGCACCGGTGGGGCGCTCCAACCGTTCAAAGGTGACGGTGGGTCGTATTCGTCAGGCGCTCGACATGACGCGCGAGATTCTGCGAATCCCCGCCGACTATCAGGTGTTCATGGTGCCGGGCTCCGACACCGGGGCGTTTGAGGCCGCCATGTGGAACCTTTTGGGGGCGCGCAAGGTCCAGCTTCTGGCCTTTGAAAACTTCGGTCAGTTGTGGGCCGATGACGCCACCAAACACCTCAAACTCGATGCCGAAGTGCTGTCGGCCCCCTATGGAGAGCTGCCGGACCTGACCCGGATCGACCCGCAGGCCGATCTGGTCTTTCCGTGGAACGGCACGACCTCCGGTGTGCGGGTGCCCAACAGCGACTTTCTGAATGGTCATGCGGCTGCCGACAGCGGGCTGGTGCTGTGTGATGCCACCTCGGCGGCCTTCTGCATGGACCTGCCATGGGACAAGCTAGATGTTGCCACCTTCTCCTTCCAGAAGGCGCTGGGTGGGGAAGCCGGGATCGGCGTGCTGATCCTGTCGCCCAAGGCGGTCGAACGCCTCAACAGCTTCGATTCGGGCCGCGCCATCCCCAAGGTGCTGCGCCTGAAAAAAGGGAATGCAGCGGACGCGGCCATTCTGGGCGGTGACGCCATCAACACCTTCTCGTTTCTGGTCATCGAAGACTATCTCGACGCTCTGCGCTGGGCGCAACGCGAGGGTGGGCTCGACGGCCTGATCCAGCGCTGCAATGAGGCGGCTGGGGCCCTGTTCGACTGGGTGGAAAAGACGCCGTGGATCGACTTCGTGGCGGTGGATAAGGCGACGCGCTCGACTACCTCGGTGTGCCTCAAATTCGTTGATCCGGCCATTCAGGCCCTGCCCGCTGAGGCGCAGGCGAAACTGGCGGCGCGCGTCGGCAGCTTGCTGGAGCTGGAAGGCGTGGCGTTTGACATCACCGGCTATCGCGCGGCCCCTCCGGGCCTGCGCGTCTGGTGCGGCTGTACGGTCGAGGCCGAGGACGTCGAGGCCCTGCTGCCGTGGCTGGAATGGGCCTATGCAGCGGCCGTGGCCGAACTGGGGCTGGTCGCCGCCTGACCGCTCAGGCTTCCGGCTTGCCGCCCTTGTCGGCCTTCGGGCCAATGCCGGTGACGGCCGTGCCGAAGACCAGCAGCACCGCGCCATAGATAATGCTCTCTGTGTCGCCGGAGAAGCCCTTTAGCAGCAGACAGGTTCCCCCGGCCGCCATGCCGGTTTGCAACATCCGCAGTCCTTGCTTGCGCCGGGCCTCTGTGCGCCCGGTCACCCCCCAGATCAGGCCGCCCAGACCAATGGTGACAAACACCCCCGCCACGATCGTCAAAAATGTCCACATGGTGTGAATCCTCTCCGTGTCAAGGGAGCTTGACACAAGGCGGCGATTTAGTCAAGCAACCTTGACATATGGCGTTGCGGCGGCGGGGAGTGGGGAATAACCGGCGTTCGCCTCATTTTACGGGTTACCAAGCCCGAACTTTAAGTTTATAGGCTGCAACCGCCTGAATTTTGAATGTAACGCACCCGGACGAAATCCTCTCCGGCGGCGTTTTGCTGCGGAGTAAGAACTTGGCCAATGTGACCGTTGTGGGCGCCCAGTGGGGCGACGAAGGCAAGGGCAAGCTGGTGGACTGGCTGTCCAATCGCGCCGATGTGGTGGTGCGCTTTCAGGGCGGTCACAATGCCGGTCACACCCTGGTGGTCGATGGCAAGGTGTATAAGCTGTCCCTGCTGCCGTCCGGCGTCGTGCAGGGCAAGCTGTCGGTCATCGGTAACGGCGTGGTCGTCGATCCGTGGGCGCTGTTTGATGAAATGGGCCGCGTCGAGGCACAAGGGCTGAGCATCACGCCCGACCTGCTGGTGCTGGCCGACAATGCCTGCCTGATCCTGCCCATCCACCGCGAACTCGATACGGCGCGCGAAGCCGCCGCCGGCGCGGGCAAGATCGGCACCACGGGCCGCGGCATCGGCCCGGCCTATGAGGACAAGGTGGGGCGTCGCGCCATCCGCGTCGCCGACCTCGAAGATTTTGATGGTCTGGATGCCAAGATCGAGCGTCTGTTGACCCACCACAATGCCCTGCGCAAGGGTCTGGGTCTGGCCGAGGTCGATACGGCGGCCCTGATCGCCGAGCTGAAGGCCATTGCGCCGCGTCTGCTCGCCTTCGCCAAGCCCGTCTGGTACGTGCTGGACAAGGCGAAGTCGGAAGGTAAGCGCATCCTGTTCGAAGGGGCGCAGGGCGCGCTGCTCGACATCGACCACGGCACCTATCCGTTCGTCACCTCGTCCAACACGGTCGCCGGTCAGGCCGCCGCCGGTTCGGGCATGGGGCCGCGCAGCGTTGGCTATGTGCTGGGTATCCTCAAGGCCTATACGACCCGCGTCGGGTCAGGGCCGTTCCCGACCGAGCTGTTCGATGACATCGGTGAGCGCATCTCGCGCGTTGGCCATGAGTTCGGCACCGTCACGGGCCGGGCGCGCCGCTGCGGCTGGCTGGACGCGGTGCTGGCGCGGCAATCCATCGCCATCAACGGTATCGACGGCGTGGCCCTGACCAAGCTCGACGTGCTGGACGGCATTGAGACGCTGAAAATCTGCGTCGGCTATAAGGTCGGCGACAAGGTGCTCGACTACCTGCCGGCGGGCTTCAAGGCGCAGGCCGGTATCGAGCCGGTCTATGAAGAACTGGAAGGCTGGTCGGAATCGACGCAGGGCGCGCGTTCGTGGAAGGACCTGCCCGGCAATGCCGTGAAATATGTCCGCCGCATTGAGGAACTGATCGGGGCGCCGGTGGCGCTTCTGTCCACGAGTCCAGAGCGAGAGGACACCATTCTCATGCGGGACCCGTTTGCGGACTGACGGTCGAGTGGTGGCCTCCGGAAATTAGAAAATCGCGGGAAGATACGATCCTTATGCGAGACCCTTTTGCGGACTGAGATCGGTCTGCGTGCAGCGAGGTATCGGGCTACATCTCTGCAATCGTTATTTTGCACTGCCGTAAATCCGGTATTTACTCCTCTACCTTAAAGTGTCGTCCAAACACCAAGAGGCAAGGCGTGTACGGTCAAAATCCAGCCACGGCACAAAAGCTCAGAGCGACCCTCAAACTGGTTCTGCTGGTTGAGGCGAACCCGAACTATGCGCGGATGCTCTCGGACATGCTGCGCATGTTGGGGGCCGAGCAGATCATCCACTATCGCGATCACGAAGAGGCGCTCGATAAGGCCCCCGGTCTTCTCTACACCCTGATCGTCTGTTCGCATCAGGCGCCGGAGTGCGATGCGCTCGCCTTTACCAAAGGCCTGCGCCGCTCCAACGCCTCGTGTCGCAAGTCGCCGATCATCACCATCGCGCCTGAAATCACCATGAGCCTGCTCAACGACATCCGCGATTCGGGTGCCGATGAGTTTATGCGCAAGCCCTTTACCTGGGGCGACCTGCAAAAGCGCGTAGAACACGTGGCGCTGAAGGCGCGTCCGTGGATCGAGGCCGTGGGCTATGTCGGTCCGGACCGCCGCCGCTTCAACTCCGGCGACTATAACGGTCCGCGCAAACGCGCTGCCGACAATAAGGACCAGAAGACCGCCCAGATCGAACAGGCGGTGCGCATCCTCAAAGCGGCCTTTGAGCAATATAATAGCGACCCGCTTCAGGCGCGCCGTGCCATGTACGCACAGCTTGAGGTGCTGGTCCCGGCGTGCAAGACGATCGCCAGCCAGAGCTTCCACAACGATGTGCGCACCATTCTGACCCAGTTGCGCGAGGAATGGCCGGACCTGAAACAGATTCGCCCCGCCGTCCTCAGCCTGGCGGCTTTTATGAAGATCGAAGACCGTCACCCGTCGAACGCGGCCTGATTGATCTGCACCGCTTGATCCTGATTGCTTTTGCGCATGGCATGGCCTAGCTTCCCCTAAACCATAAGAGGGGGAAGACCATGTTTACACGTCGCCATCTTTGCGCGGGCTCAGCGGCGGCGGGTCTGGGACTTTGGGCCGGCCGCGCCGCCTCGCAAGCGAAGATCATCCGCGTGCCGCTCACCCTCTCGTCTTCCAAAAAGCCGATTGTTGAGGTGACACTGAACGGTAAGGGGCCCTATCGTTTCATTCTCGATACTGGGGCCAGCCACACCGTCATCCGCGCCAGTCTGGCCTCGGAACTGGGGCTGGCCGTCGCCGGGCAGGGGCGCAACCGCAGTCTCAAGGGCACCGAATACACGACGCGCTACATAGTCTCGGACGTCACCGTCGGCGGGCAGTTGGGGTTGCACGACTGGGAAGTGTTTGCTTCCAAGGGGTTTGAAGCCGCTGAATATGATGGGCTTTTGTCGGCGGACCTGCTGACGCGCCTGCCGTGCCAGCTGGATCAGACGGGGGGCGAGATTCGCTACTATTTGGGGGGCGATATGCCGCTGGAGGGCTTTGCGCCGCTCGACAGCTATTACAAGCGCGACATCACCGGCGGTGCAGACAAGGTGCATATTCGTCTGCGCTTTGCCGGGCATGAGCTGGATTGTCTGCTCGATACCGGGGCCAGCCGCCCGCTGTATATCCGCGGTGATTTTGTGCGCAAACACGGCTTATGGGAGACGTATCCGCTGCTGAACGAAAGCGCCCTGACCGGGGTCAATGGGCAGCAGGTGAAGGTGCGCCACGTAGAGGTCAGGGATTTGCAAATCGGCGGCATAGCCGTTCCGCGCCTGCTCGTCGCGCTGGGGGACCCGCATGACCGCGCGGCCTTCGGAGAAGAGGGCGACCGCGCCGAAGGCATTGTCGGTGCCCCCTTCCTCAGCGGGTTCGTGCTGGCCTTTACGGCGCAACGC
>NZ_JAIWNX010000082.1 GCF_020217185.1 Asticcacaulis sp. | reverse complement strand
AGTCTTCAGGTGCGCCGCGTTACGCGCTAAGGCGGGCCTTTGCCACCTCTTGAGCAGAGAAGGCCCGTCCTGGTCTACCCCTCGGCCGAGGCCATCATCGCCTTTTGCAACTTCTCGAAGGCGCGGACTTCGATCTGACGCACGCGCTCACGCGACACGCCAAAGCGGTCGGCCAGGTCTTCGAGCGTCGTCGGGTTTTCCTGAAGACGACGCGCCGTCAGGATGGCGCGTTCGCGTTCGTTCAGTTCGCCCATCGCCTCTTCGAGCAGGCTCATGCGCAGCTTGTACTCTTCGGAGTCGGCCAGCACGGTTTCCTGCGACGGTGTCGAGTCGTCGGCTAGCCAGTCCTGCCATTCTGAGTCGCCTTCCGAGGCACGCAGCGGCGCATTGAGCGACGAGTCGGGCGAGGACATGCGGCGGTTCATGCTGATCACGTCGTCTTCGGAGACGCCCAGCTTGGTGGCGATCTGCGCGACCTGTTCGTGGCGCATGTCGCCGTCTTCCAGAGCGCTGATTTCCGACTTCACCTTGCGCAGGTTGAAGAACAGCTTCTTCTGCGCGGCGGTGGTGCCCATCTTGACCAACGACCACGAACGCAGGACGTATTCCTGAATGGCGGCCTTGATCCACCACATGGCGTAGGTAGCCAGACGGAAGCCCTTGTCCGGGTCAAACTTCTTGACCGCCTGCATCAGGCCGACATTGCCTTCGGAGATCACTTCACCGATCGGCAGGCCATAGCCGCGATAGCCCATGGCGATCTTGGCCACCAGACGCAGGTGCGAGGTGACGAGCTTATGCGCCGCCTTGGGGTCGGCGTGTTCGGCCCAGCGCTTGGCCAGCATGAATTCCTCATCCTTGGCCAGCATCGGGAACTTGCGGATTTCCGACAGATAGCGGTTCAGGCCGCCGTCCGGCGACAGCACGGACGGATTGGGCATGCTGAGGGCATTCGAGGTCAGCGAGCTGGTGCTCATGGTAGCGTCCCCTTCGGACCCGTCGAAGGGTCCGGAATTTGATCCTGAATTGGTGTCCGGCATCGGCGCATCCCCCTGAGACGACAGCCGGTGGCTGCGCGTGTAGGACAGGCTTTTGTCTTCCTTTTCCATGTAGGTGCTCCGGCGGGGAAAAAAAGACCCAGTGTAAAAATTATTTTATGCGGACTGGTTCAAAATTAAAATCAAAGCGATTTCAAAGCGCTCAGAAGGTCTGCCATATCCGCGGGCAGGGGGGCTTCAAAGGCGAGACGCTCGCCCGTGATCGGGTGAACGAAGCCCAGGTGCGCGGCGTGCAGGGCCTGACGCGCAAAAGACCGGGTTTTCAGCGCCTCGGCCACCGCCTTGTGCGGCGCACCCGAACCATAGACCGGATCACCCAGACAGGGACAGCCCAGATAGGCCATGTGCACGCGAATTTGATGCGTGCGTCCGGTTTCCAGCGTGCAGCGCACGCGGGCCGCGACGGGTTTGTCGCCGCCGAAGCTGTCCAGTGTGCGGTAATGGGTGATGGCTTCGCGCCCGCCGCTTTTCAGCACGGCCATCTTTTTGCGGTCGTGGGGTGAGCGGCCGATGCGCGTGGTGACCGTGCCTGAGGCGGTTTTCGGTGCGCCGCGCACCAATGCCTCATAGGCGCGGTCGATATCGTGGCGCGAAAAGAGGTCGCTCAGACCGCGATGGGCGGCGTCGGACTTGGCCGCCACCATGACGCCGGAGGTGTCCTTGTCGAGGCGATGGACGATGCCGGGGCGCAGGACGCCACCTATGCCCGACAGCGATTCCCCGCAGTGGAACAGCAGGGCATTGACCAGAGTCCCATCCGGCGTGCCGGGGGCCGGGTGGGCGGCCATGCCGGCGGGCTTGTTGACCACGATCAGGTGGGCGTCCTCGTACAGCACCTCCAGCGGCAGGTTCTGCGCTTCGGGAATCGCCGAGACGGGGGCGGGGACGAACAGGCGGTAGAGGCCTGCCCTGGCCTTGTGCTTGCCATCGGAGAGGGGCTGGCCGTCGTGGCTCAGATGACCGTCGCTGATCAGGGCCTGAAGACGGGCGCGCGACAGATCGGGCAGCAGCGGCAGCAGCGCGCGATCAAGCCTGTCGCCGGCCATCTCCGCGGTCAGCACAAGGTCGTGCGTCTCGCCATCGCTGGCCAGCGGCAGATCGTCATCAATGTCGTCGTCAGAGGTCATGAATGCCTTCTCTCCCCGTTTGTGGGGAGAGGGTCGGGGGGAGGAGGAAAACGCAAAACACGCCGGAAGCGGACTTCCGGCGTGTCAGGGGATCGTTTCGGCGCTGTCGCTTACGACAGGTCTTCGTTGATCAGAGCGACCTTGAAGTAGCCATTGTCCTGAAGCGTGTTCAGCACCGACATGAAGTCGTTGTATTCGATGTCGGCATCACCACGCACCAGAACGCGTTCTTCGGTGGGGTTGGCCGAGTTCAGCGCCACGGCCAGGTCGGCCGGCAGGGTGGCGAGCGAGGTCTTCTTAGGACCGATATAGATGTCGTCCGGCCCTTGGATCGAAATAAAGGTCGGCTCTTTATCGTCCTTCGGCGTGTTGGAAGGAATCGGGGGCGGCATGTCGAGCTTGATCGACACGGTGGCCATCGGCGCGGACACCATGAAGATGATCAGCAGCACGAGCATGATGTCAACGAACGGCGTGACGTTGATTTCGGAATTCTGTTCGACGTTATAGCGAGAACCGCCGCCGCCACCGAGCTTAGCGCCCATGATGTAACTCCCGTAAGACCCTCAGAGCCACCCGTCGGGAGGCATGAGGCATTAAACAACCGCCCGCCGGAAAGCAGGCGCAAATTTCAGGAACCGATTTAGGACAAAGCTCGCGCAAATGTAAAGGGGTTCGTTCACGCGGGATTACAATTTCTTCATGACGCTTTTGCGACCGTCTCACCTGAGACGCGAACGCCCGACGATCATGTGACCGCCGGGCGTTAAAAGCGTGAATTGTGCGCCGGATCAGGCCTGGCAGAAGCGCATGAAGCGGTCCTGAAGCGCCAGGTCGGTCTTGAACACGCCGGTAAAGCGGGTGGTGACCGTGGTGACGTTCTTGTGGTGGACGCCGCGAGTCGTCATGCACTGATGCTCGGCGTCGATCAGCACGGCGACGCCCAGCGGGGCCAGCGACTGCTCGATGGCGTCGGCGATCTGCTTGGTCAGGGTCTCCTGCGTCTGAAGGCGCTTGGAAAAGATTTCGACGACACGCGCGATCTTGGAAATACCCACCACCTTGGCGGTCGGCATATAGGCGACATAGGCCTTTCCAAGGAAGGACGCCATGTGGTGCTCGCAGTGCGATTCGACGTCGATATGGCGCAGCATGACCATGTCGTCATAGCCCTGCACGTCCTCAAAGGTGCGCGACAATTCCTTGGCCGGGTCGGCCTGATAGCCGGAGAACCACTCGTCATAGGCTTCGACGACGCGCTTGGGCGTGTCGATCAGGCCTTCGCGCGTAGGGTCGTCACCGGCCCAGGCCAGCAGCGTGCGCACGGCGGCCATGGCCTCTTCTTTCGACGGACGCTCGACATTGAGGATTTCGGAAAAACCCTTGCTGCGCGTCTGGGCCAGATTCTGGGCGAGCGCTTGAGTGAGCGGGTCTTCGCTGTTCGGGCGGGAATTCGGGTCGAGGCTGTCCATACTTATATGTCTCCGGAGGGCCGAGTGGCGCCGGGACGACGGTCCCGGAATGACGCGTGGCATCCCTCTGCCGGGGTCACACACAGAAGACCCCTTGAAAGTTTGCAGGCGGTTTACGATCCTGCGCAGGAATTGGATTGCCAGCGATATAATCGCTTGGAAGCCAACCCTTGCCGCGTCTATATGGGGCAAACTTCACGGAGTTCAACAGAAATCGTCATGAAACTGCGACTCAGCGACACGCTTAAACGCCAGAAGGTGGACTTTGTCCCGAAAAACCCCCAGCGCGTGACGATGTATGTCTGTGGACCGACGGTCTATAACTATGCCCATATCGGCAATGCGCGCCCGGTCGTGGTGTTCGACGTTCTGTTCCGTCTGCTGCGTCATCTCTATGGCGAAGAGGCGGTCATCTATGCCCGCAACATCACCGATGTCGATGACAAGATCAACCAGAAGGCCATGGCCGAAGGGGTCGATATCAACGTCATCACTTCGAAATTCGCCGACATTTATAATGCCGACATGCGGGCACTCAACGCGCTGGAGCCGACGATCCAGCCGCGCGTGACGCAGAATATGAACGCCATTGTGGCGCAAATCGAGGCCTTGATCCGCAACGGCCACGCCTATGCGGCCGAAGGCCACGTGCTGTTCGATGTCGAAAGCTACAAGGCCTATGGGGCGCTCTCCAACCGTTCGCTGGACGACATGATCGCCGGGGCCCGCGTCGAGGTGGCGCCCTATAAAAAGAACCCGCAGGACTTTGTGCTGTGGAAGCCGTCCAAGCCCGGTGAGCCGAAATGGCCGTCGCCGTGGGGCGAAGGGCGTCCGGGCTGGCACATCGAATGCTCGGCCATGATCGAGGCCAATCTGGGCCTGCCTATCGATATTCACGGCGGCGGGCACGACCTGATCTTCCCGCACCACGAAAACGAGATCGCGCAGGGCGTTTGTGCCCAGCATGGCCATAGCCATCAGGAAGAGAGCTACGCCCGCTACTGGATGCACAACGGCTTCCTGACCATGGATGCTGAAAAGATGTCCAAGTCGCTGGGCAATGTGCTGCTGGTGCACGACCTGATCAAGGAGTTTCCGGGCGAGGTGATCCGTCTGGCCCTGCTGTCGGCCCATTACCGCGCGCCGCTTAACTGGACGCGTGAACTTTTAGAGCAAAGCCGCAAGGAACTAGATTATTTGTACGGCGTTTTGCTGCGGCATAAAGCAATAGAGACATGGGTTCCGAGTGAACGTCAGGCGTGTAATGAAAGAGAGGGCGCATTACTCGGTGCGCTTTTAGATGACTTAAACACACCAAGTGCAAAAGCTAAACTTTTTGATCTTGCCAATAATCTTGAGCACCTATCAAACCCCAATGTTGAGAGGACGGAAGACGCTGCTGAGGTTGCCCCTACGGCGGCTTCATTGGTAAAACACGAATTTTTGCTGCTTGCGGGAGTTCTCGGCATCCTCCAACAAGACCCCGAAGCATGGTTCAAGGGCGGGGCCGATGACGACCTGTCGGCTAAGGTCGAGGCCCTTTTGGAAGCGCGCAAAACCGCGCGGGCTGAAAAAAACTGGGCTGAGGCCGATCGTATCCGCAACGAACTGACCGCGCTGAACGTAGAGGTCATGGACGGCCCGGCGGGGGCTACCTGGAAACTGAAAGCTTAAGACATGGCACTAAAGGTGGAAAAACGTATCGGCATCCAGACCCCGGTCGATACGGTCTATGAGATTCTTCAGGATATCGAAGGCTGGGTGCAGTGGTCGCCCATCCATAAAGAGGCCAAGGGCAGCTTAAGTTTCGGTGCGCCGGTGCGCTTCATGGAGCATTATGAAGGGCTGGGCGACTGGGAGATCAATGGCTTCGTGTCGGACTGGTCGCCGCTGTCGCACATCCATATCGGCGTGCCGAAGAAGTTTTACGAAGGCTCGCTGATCCGCTTTTATGAACTGAACATCCTGTCGGACACGGCGTGCGACTTCGCCATCGGGGCGCAGTTTTCGGGCTTTCTGTCGGAGCGTGAGGGGAAGACATACCGCTCATACCTGCGCGAAGGCTTTGCCAAATTCGCCGAAGCCTTGAAGGCGAAAGCCGAAGGGACGATATAAGCCTTAGCCCCTCCTCTGATTTCAGGGGTGTAGTGAAACGAAACTATAGCTTTCGCGAACGCTGGGATTGCCGCGTGAGCACGCAGACAGTGGGGTTAATTCCCCGCATAACCCCCCTCCGGCTTTCAGCCGGTATCCCCCCTGAGATCAGGGGGGAGGCTTGGAAGATGATCGACGAACTCTATTCCCGTGAAATTCTGCGCCGCACCACGCAACTGGCGCACGTCGGGCGGCTGGAAGCGCCCGATGGGGCGGCTGACCGTACCGCCAAGCTGTGCGGTTCGACCATCCACGTGGAAGTCAAACTCGCGGACGGCGTGATCACCGACTTCGCGCAGGAGGTCGAAGCCTGTGCCCTGGGTCAGGCCGCCGCCGCCATTTTGAGCCAAAGCGTCATCGGTGCCCCGGTCGCCGAGGTCGTCGCCGCGCGCGACGCGATGAAGGCCATGCTCAAGGGCGGCGAATTTGCCTATCCGGAGCGCTTTGCCGACTTCGCCATCCTTCAATCGGTGAAGGACTTTCCGGCGCGCCACGCCTCAACGCTTCTGGCGCTGGAGGCCACGGTCGAGGCGGCGGGGAAGGCGGGCTGATTATTCGACGGTTACGGTCAGCGGCAGCCAGTTAGGCTTTGGTGCGTCCGGGAAGTGCTTGATCTGATCGTACTTGCGCAACACCAAAGGCGTGACCTTATAGGCCTCTGTCAGGCTGTTGAACTCGCAGTCATCGGCTTCCGCTGCAAATTCCGGTTCGAAGGTTCGCTCGGCGTTTGCCGGATCATGAGCGGATACGGGCATGCGCGCTATCGTCAAATCGTAACAGCCCAGACTCAGATATTCGACCTGTACGGTTTGTCCCGGCGTAAAGGCCGAGCCATGCGGAAAACGCAGGATTGAATAGATCGATCGATCAGGGGTGCGCGACAGATTCAAACCAACGATCCAGTAGTCTTTTCGCTCTGCATTGGTTTCGGCGATAACGGGCGTGAAGGGATGGTAGGTTACGCCTGCGAGATAAGGCTTATGATCGGATAGAAGATTGTAAAGAGTGGCAACGTCTTCGCCGGAACCCTTTTTCAGTTCTATACGCATGAGTTTGGAATCGGCAGGCGTGTCTTCGGCAGGCATGGCGGCAAGGGTAAGGCGTTCGAAGTTCTCGAAAGGGCCTGTTTTGTCCATGTCGGGGCCTACGATGGAATCGCCCATCGATACGGCGACCTCCTCGGCAGGTTTGGAGCACGCGCCCAGTCCCAGCCCAAGGCTTACAGCCAGCAATGGCAGTAGTGTTTTCATCCCCACATCTCCTCTTTCTATGGAGTGAGGATTGATCACGAATCCGTGATCGTCAAGTGACTGTTACGTGATCAGATTGCGTCCGGCATTGCTATTCAGAACAAAATATCGGAAACAGTTGATACTTTTCGCCAAAAAGGTATTGCCGCATGGGGCGTCTCTATGCCAAGGCCGTGAAGACAGGGCTCAGGGCCTATAAGCTTACCCTGTCGCCCCTGATCGGGCAGGCTTGTCGCTTTGCGCCAACCTGTTCGGAATACACCGCCGAAGCCCTGATCGTGCATGGCCCCATAAAAGGGTCATGGTTGGGATTTAAGCGTATTTGCCGGTGCCGTCCCGGCGGGGGCCACGGATACGATCCGGTGCCGCCAAAAGTTGGCAAAAACTGACTGCCGTCGCCTGTCGTAGGGGCGCGGCCAAATCTATAACCGCGCATTTGGTTCCGAAAACCGCTACACACTTTTCGGAATGCGCTAGACGTCCTGGTCTCTCGTATGGACTGGACACAGAGTGAGAGAAGACATGATTGACCTGACCTTTCCCGATGGCGCCGTTCGTTCCTATGAGCCGGGCGCAACCGGACGCAGCATAGCGGAGGGTCTGTCCAAGTCTCTCGCCAAGAAGGCGGCGATGCTCCGCCTCAACGGAGAGCTTTACGATCTCGACCGCCCCATCGAGGGCAGCGCCTCCATCGAAATCCTGACGCGCGACGATCCGGCCCTCCTGGAAGTCATCCGCCACGATACCGCCCACCTTCTGGCGCAGGCGGTGCAGGAGTTGTTCCCCGGCACGCAGGTCACCATCGGCCCGGCCATCGAGGACGGCTTCTATTACGACTTTGCGCGCGATGAGCCGTTCAGCCTCGACGACCTGCCCAAGATCGAAAAGAAGATGAAGGAGCTGGTCGATCGCGACGACAAGATCGTGCGCGAAGTGTGGGAACGCGACGCGGCCATCCAGCATTTTGAAGAGATCGGCGAACACTATAAGGCCGAGATCATCCGCGACCTGCCCGGCACGGAGACGATCACCGTCTATCGCCACGGCGACAACTGGAAGGATCTGTGCCGCGGGCCGCACTTCCCGTCATCGAAGTTTATCGGCAAGGCCTTCAAGCTGACCAAGCTGGCCGGGGCCTACTGGCGCGGCGACCACAATAATGCGCAGCTTCAGCGCATCTACGGCACGGCCTGGGCCTCCGAAGAAGACCTTCAGGCCTATATCACGCGCCTCGAAGAGGCCGAAAAGCGCGACCACCGCAAGCTGGGCCGTCAGATGAACCTCTTCCACATGCAGGAAGAGGGGCGCGGCATGGTCTTCTGGCACCCGCACGGCTGGACGCTGTGGCGGACGCTGGAGGCCTATATGCGCCGCCGTCTCGACGCCGCCGGCTATGTCGAGGTCAAGACCCCGCAGGTGCTGGACCGCACCTTCTGGGAAAAGTCGGGCCATTGGGACAAGTATCGCCCCAACATGTTCGTCTGCGAGACGGTCGAGGGTGAAACCCTCAGCCTGAAACCGATGAACTGCCCCGGCCACGTACAGATATTCAAGGTCGGTCTGCGTTCCTATAAGGAACTGCCGATCCGCATGGCTGAATTCGGTGCCTGTCACCGTTATGAGCCGTCGGGCTCGCTGCACGGCCTGATGCGCGTGCGCGGCTTCACGCAGGACGACGCGCACATCTTCTGCCGTGAGGATCAGATCGTCGAAGAGACGACGAAGTTCATCACCCTTTGCCGTCAGGTGCACGCCGATCTGGGGATGCAGGCCGAACATATCGCGCTGGCCACCCGTCCGGAGGTGCGCGCCGGGTCTGATGAGTTCTGGGACAAGGCCGAGGCGCAGATGGCCGAGGCCGCGCGCGCCGCGGGTGTGGAACCGGTTATTGCCGAGGGCGACGGGGCCTTCTATGCGCCCAAGCTCGACTTTATTGTGCGCGACGCCATCGGTCGTACCTGGACCTGCGGCACGATCCAGCTCGACTACGTGCTGCCGGAGCGTCTGGGGGCGGAATACGTCGCCGAAGACGGCTCGCGTCAGCGTCCGGTGATGCTACACCGCGCGATTCTGGGCTCGTTCGAGCGCTTTATCGGCATAATGATCGAAAATTACGGGGGTAAATTCCCGCTGTGGCTGGCTCCCATACAGGTGGTAGTGGCACCGATCACGTCTGATGCTAATGATTACGCGCAACAGGTAGCGGCAAAATTGCGTTCGGCAGGACTCAGGGTTGACACAGACCTGCGGAACGAGAAGATTAACTACAAGATCCGCGAACATTCGCTGGCCAAGGTGCCGGTCATCGCGGTGGTCGGACGCAAAGAAGCCGAAACCGGGGAAGTAGCCCTGCGTTATCTGGGGCAGGAAGGGCAGACCGTTTTGTCGGTCGATAATGCCGCTGAACAGTTGCGTACCGAAAGCCTGCCGCCTGATTTGAAGTAAGTCATATTGAAGCCGATTAGATGAAACCTGCCCTGCCGCCTACCATTAGTGACCTGCTTAAGGCCCAGAGGCTGGCGGCGGGTGAGGCAGAAGCGCTCGTGCCGGGGACGGACATTGTTCTGCCGGCACGGGACACGCGTGGCGTGGCTGTGGTTATTATCGCCTACCACTCCGGGCGTATCCTGTTCGACTCCATTGAACGGGTGCTGGCCGAAGCGGCGGTGAAGCAACTGATTCTGATCGACAATGGCTCCTCAGAACGCACCATCGAACTGCTGCGTGAGATCGATGAAGCCTATGAGCGGGTGCTGCTGGTGCAGGGGCACGGTAATATTGGCTTTGCGCGCGCCGCCAATATGGGGGCTCAACTGGCCAGCCAGCCGTGGGTGGTTTTCCTCAATCCCGATGCCATACTGTGCGATGGAGCGGTCGAAGCGCTGGTCGATGCGGCGCTGAGCACGCCCCGGCCCTGTCTGGTGGGGGCTCGCGTTCTG
>NZ_JAIWNX010000081.1 GCF_020217185.1 Asticcacaulis sp. | reverse complement strand
AACCCCGATGGATCTGAGCAGCGTGGGTCGCGGCGCGGTGAGGTCACGCCGATAACCACACTGGTGTCGCTGATGCGCCTGTCCCGCTATCTGCCCTTCCTGCGTGGCTTTGAAATCCACCGCGAAGACGAACTTCTGCCGGACGCTCCGGTGCCAGTGGCCGCAGTGTCGGGGGCTTGCTTCTGCATCGCCCGCGCCGATTTTCTATCGGTGGGCGGCTTTGATACGCGTTTCTTCCTGCACGTCGAAGACGTAGACCTGTGCTGGCGCATTCGCAAAAAGGGCGGCACCGTGCTGTTCCACCCCCGGGCCGAGGTCGTCCACGAGGGCCACACCTCGCGCGTTGATCCCCTGTTTGTTGAAACGAACAAGGGGTTGGGGCTGGTCTATTATTTCCTGAAGCGCGCCGATACCATCTGGCGCAAGCTCTACATCATGGCCTTGTCGCCGTTAATCGTGGGCGTCTCCATTTTGCGTGCGGTCATGCGCCGCCGACTGCGCGACACGGATGATTTTAGCTGATCCGCAGCGGGTGGATTACTGAGGGGCTGATTACTGGGATTGTTTATTGGCCGCCGATATTGATGTCGCCGGACCCCAGTACTTTCTTCTGAACCGGGCCGGTGGCGCGCGCGACAAACACGTCGCCTGAGCCGACCACGGCGGCTTCGACCATCTTCGCTTCGCCACCAAAATGCACGTCACCCGAACCGGCCACGGCGATTTTCAGCGTCGGGCTGCGGCCCTTGGCCACCACTACGTCGCCGGACCCGGCCATGCTGATTTCCACCGGACCGCTGACCGCCCCGATGCTGATATCGCCCGACCCGGCGCTTGCCGCCGACAGGGTGCCGCTGACTGAGCCGACGCTGACATCGCCGGAGCCCGACTGCGACAGTTTGAGCGAGCGCACGCCGCCGATATGCACATCACCGGACCCGGTACTGACGATTTCGCTGTCGCCGCCACTGGCGGCATGGGTGTCGCCGGAGCCGCTATTGATCAGGGTCAGGACGCCGCGCACGGGCCCGACGTTCCAGTCACCGCAACCCTGCACGCTGAGCTTCAGGCTGCTGGCCTCCGACACATTGCCATAGACCGCGCCCTTGCTAACGATCTCCATATCCTGCGGGGCATAGACATAGACGGTCGGCAGGTCAGACAGGTTGAGGTGACCCATGCCGGCCACCTTGACCGTGGTGACGCTGCGGTCGCCGATATTGAAGGCAAACAGGCTGGTGCCGCCACCGCCGCACGACTGATCGCGACCACTGACATTGCCGTTGACGATGACGCGGTCGCCCTGACGGCGCAGCGTGATCTGAGGCATGTTGCGGGGGCCGGTTTTGACGCGTACATCGATATCCTGACGCGCCTGCGTCACCACCACCACGCGCGCGGCCAGATTTTGCAGTTCGATCCGGTTTTCACCGGCCAGCGCCATCTCCGGACAGGCCAGAGGCAGCAGCAGGGTCAGGGATGTGCAGGCCAGTACGCGCATCAACAGGGTTTCCAACATCTGCAGACGTCCGAGAAGCCGGACCCTGCCTCATCACCCATCTCGCAACCGGCGATCCGGGTCAAATTAAACCTGAGTCATGAAAAGTATTTAACAAGGTTACAGTTGACCCTGCGATAAGTTTTCATGGTCGTTTCTGGAGCCGTCTCAGGCATTTGTCTAGCTATACAGGCCTTGTTGTCGCGCGAAATGCAGGAACAGATCGCTCCACGGCACGGCGGGCGACAGGATGCCAAAGCCATGCCCGCCCTTCGGGTAAAGGTGGGTTTCGACACTGACCCCGGCCGCTTTCAGCGCCGCGCGGAAGGCCAGGGTGTTTTCGACCGGCACGGCTCCGTCGTCCTCGGCGTGCAGCAGAAAGGCCGGGGGGGTCTGCGGCGTGACGTGGTTTTCCGTCGAATAGCGGGCGGTGATCTCCTCGCTGGCATTGGCCCCGATGAGGTTGCTGCGCGACCCGGCGTGGGTCAGGCCGGGCTTCATCGAAATAACCGCATAGATCGGCGCGCACAGGTAGGGGCGGGCGTCCTGCGCGTCTATGGCATCGACAGCCGCATAGACGGGGGCGCCATAGCCGGTGGCCAGTGAGGCGCACAGGTGGCCCCCGGCACTGAACCCCATCACGCCGACGCGCGCCGGATCGATCTGGAAGTCTTTGGCGCGTGCCTTGATCAGGCGCATGGCGCGCTGGGCATCCATCAAGGGCACATCCGACGCCTGCGCCCAGCCTTCGGCCGGCAGGCGATAGTAGAGGACGAAGACGGTCAGGCCCTGCGCCGAAAACACGCGGCCGACATTGTGGCCTTCGTTATCGACCGAGATATAGGTGTAGCCGCCGCCGGGAATCACCAGCAGCGCGCCGCCGTTCGGCTTTTGCGGCCGATAGACGGCCAGACGCGGACGGATCACCCCGTTAACCAGCCGGCGCAGGGGCGGGGTGGGGGCGGTTTTGACGACTTCGCTCAGTTCGGTCTTGAGCAGACCCGCCGGCCCCTTTGGCCACAGATCGACATATTCCGTCGTTTCTGGCGGCAAAGGTGTGCCGCGCAGGTCTTTAAGCTCTGTGCCCATGACCGGCGCCTGGGCCAGGGCACCGGAGGTGGCGGCCACGCCGAGGCCCAGCCCGCTGGTCATCAGGGTGCGTCGATCCAAATCCATCTGACTCTCCGGAACAGGTTTTCCGGATATCTACAGGAGGGGATCAGGGCTTTTCAATGACGATCTTGCCGACGGGGGCCAGAGCCAGCCACGCCAGTTGCACATTTTTGAGGGCAAACGGGATGCCGATGATGGTTACCGCCTGAGCCAGCGCCAGAACCAGATGCCCCAGCGCGATGTACCAGCCACCCAGAAGAATCCACACAATATTCATCAGCGCGCCCATGCCGCCCGTACCCAGATCGCCCTGACCGGTCATGAGATCGCGGTCGGCAATGGCCTTGCCAAACGGGAAGAAGCTGAAGCCGGCGATGCGAAAGGCGGCCCCGGCCCACGGCAGGCCCACAATGGTGATGGCCAGCAGGCAACCGCCCAGACACCAGGCCAGACCGGCCGCAAAGCCGCCGAAGATGAACCACAGAATGTTGAGAATGAGGGTCATGCGTAAGTTCCGGAAAAGAAGAATAAATCGAGGGGTTGCGTTTTTGGCGTAACGGTGTTTTAATGAAAATTATAAAGGCTTTAGTTTCGAACGCAGCTTAATTTTCTTTTATTTGCAACGGCAGCGCTGTATAATGAACGATCATTGACGCTGCGTTTAAAAAATGCACCGGTCCGGAATTTGCGGCCCGATCAAGACCCTGAGTAAAATTCATGAGTGACGTGATCAATCTGAACAAGGCGCGCAAGACGCGACAGCGCGAGCGCGACAAAGCGCAGGCCGCTCAGAACCGCGTCACTTTCGGGTTGCCCGGTCATCTGCGCCGGGCGGCGCGTGAAGATGAGGCGCGCCGCGAGCGCCTGCTCGACGGACAAAAACGTAAGGATGTGGATAATTCCGAAAACGGTTGACGTTTTTATGTAAAATGACAAGAGTTTACATGGTTTTTTCACGGCCATGGATGTAGCGGTTTAATATTACCACAATAATAAATCAGATTTGTTGGGTTTATACCGATATCGTCCATTGAATTCACAAAGAGTGCAGCGTCGCCGGGGGCGTCTTGATGCTGCAAAGCGTTGCCTGGACAGGAGGGACACTATGCCGGGTTTAAGAAAGAGATCGGTTAATCTTGCCGGACACGCGACGTCTGTTGCACTCGAGCCGGAGTTCTGGGCGGTGCTGGAGGCGATGGCCAAGGAGCGCCGAATCAGTCTGGCGGCGCTGATCGCCGAGCTGGATACCAAGCGCGGCGAAAGCCTGCTGGCCTCCTTCTGTCGCCTGTCGGCGCTGGCCTACGTGCAGCAAAAAGTCAGCAATAGCAAGAAACGCAAGCCAGAGGCCGTCTGAGGGGCGGGGCGGGCCTGTGCATAAGCGGCAAAGCTTGATGTTTCCGTTTGGTTCCGCCCGGCGAACGGTCTAGACTGAGGGGCATGAACGAAGACGTTTCCATCCCCATCAGTCAGCGGGCCTCGGTCAACGGGGCCTCTTTCAGCAGCGATTTTTTCAAGGGTCTGAACCCTGAACAGGCTGACGCCGTGCGTTCGACCGAAGGGCCGGTGCTGGTTCTGGCCGGAGCGGGTACGGGTAAGACGCGCGTTTTGACCACGCGTATCGCGCACATACTGTCGCAGGGTCTGGCCAAACCGTGGGAAATCCTCTGCGTTACCTTCACCAACAAGGCGGCGCGCGAAATGCGTGAGCGCACGACGCGGCTGGTGGGGCCATCGGCGGAAGGCCTGTCTAATCTCGGCACCTTCCACTCGATCGCCGCGCAGATGCTGCGCCGTCATGCCGAACTGGTGGGGCTGAAGTCGAGCTTCAACATCATCGACGACGACGATCAGACGCGCCTTCTCAAGCAGATCATGGAGGCGCGGCGCATCGACACCAAGCGCTTTCCGCCCAAGCTGATGGCGCACTTCCTTGATCAGTGGAAGAACAAGGGCCTGACGCCGGACAAGGTGGCGAAGATGACCGCCGACGAGGGCGCGCAGTTCGCCTTCAACAAGGGGCCGGAACTCTATGCCGAGTATCAGGAGCGCCTGCGGGTATTGAACGCCTGCGATTTCGGTGACCTTTTGCTGCACACGCTGAAAATCCTAAGCGAGCATCCGGACATCCTCGAACACTATCACCGCCGCTTCAAGTACGTGCTGGTGGACGAGTATCAGGACACCAATATCGCGCAGTATCTGTGGCTGCGGATTCTCACCAATGCCAACCGTAACCTCTGCTGCGTGGGCGATGACGATCAGTCAATCTATGGCTGGCGCGGGGCCGAGGTCGATAACATCCTCAAGTTCGAGCGCGACTATCCGGGCGCCAAGGTCATCCGGCTTGAGCGCAACTACCGCTCGACCCAGCATATCCTGTCGGCGGCGTCGGGCCTGATCCGCGCCAATAGCGCGCGTCTGGGCAAGACCCTGTTCACCGATCAGCAGGGCGGCGAAAAGGTGCGCGTGCAGGGTCTGTGGGACGGCGCGGCTGAGGCGCAGGGCGTCGCTGAGGATATCGAGCGCCTGAAAAAGCAGGGCCGTGCCTATTCGGATATGGCCGTGCTGGTGCGCGCCTCGTTCCAGATGCGGGCGTTTGAAGAACGCTTCCTCATGCTGCAAATCCCCTATGTGGTGGTGGGCGGCCCGCGCTTTTTCGAGCGGGCGGAAATCCGGGACGCCATCGCCTATCTGCGCCTGATCCAGTCCGAAGACGATGATCTGGCCTTTGAGCGCATCGTCAATGTGCCCAAGCGCGGCATTGGCGACGCCACGGTGCAGAAGCTCTTGATGCAGGCGCGCCTCGCGGGGCAGAGCGTCATGGCTGCCGTGCGCGATCTGGTGCAGACCGATGAACTGCCGGCGCGGGCCAAAACGCCGCTGGTCGGTTTTCTGCGCGATTACGACCGCTGGGTGGCGGTGTTGAAGACCACATCGCACGACGCGCTGCTCGATATGGTGCTGACCGAAAGCGGCTATTACGACATGCAGCGCGCCGATAAGACGTCGGGCGGGACGCGCATCGACAACCTCAAGGAAATGATGAACGCCATGCAGGACTTCGAAAACCTCGAAGCCTATCTGGAGCATGTGTCGCTGGTCATGGACCTGGAGCGCGACAATGGCGAGAACAGCGTGCGTATCTCGACCCTGCACGCCGCTAAGGGGCTGGAGTTTCCGGTGGTCTTCCTGCCGGGCTGGGAGGAGGGCGTCTTCCCGTCGCAGCGCTCGATGGACGAAAACGGCCTGAAAGGGCTGGAGGAGGAGCGGCGGCTGGCCTATGTCGGCCTGACGCGGGCGCGGGAGATCGCGCGGGTTAGCTTTGTGGCCAATCGGCAGGTTTTCGGGCGCTGGACCAGCCAGATACCGTCGCGCTTTATCGACGAAATGCCCATTGAGCACGTCGAGGCGACGTCGCAGACCGGCTATAATCAGGCGGGCTGGCAGTCTGAGCAGTCGCGTTGGGACCGCGCCGGATATCAGCCTAACCATACCAAAAGCGAAACGAAAACCGAGGGCCGGTTCAGCGACCGCCTGTCCGGCGTCGATATGAGCCGGCTGGAGAAAAAGCCGCAGCCGCACCGCCAACCGGCCGCCAAGCCGCAACCGTCCAAGGGCCTCAGCGTGGGCACCCGCGTCTTTCACAGCAAGTTTGGCTATGGCCATGTGGTCGAAACTGAGGGCAATAAGCTGGTGGTCAATTTCGACATTTCGGGCGAGAAGAAGGTCATCGACAGTTTCGTGGAGAAGGCGTGATGAAGGCGTGGGGGGCGGGCGTCATTGCGGCGCTGGCGACGGCAGCGACCGCGCAGGACTGGACGCCGCTGGATGCCGACAACACGCTGGTCATGGAGACGACTCAGGGGCGGGTGATCATCGCCCTCAGCCCGCAAATGGCGCCGCAGGGTGTGGCGCGCATCAAAGACCTGACGCGGCAGGGCTTTTATAACGGCCTGCTGTTCCATCGCGTGATTGATCATTTCGTGGCCCAGACCGGCAATCCGAACAATAAGGATGGCGGTCGCAGCCCTCTGCCGGATATGCCTCTGGAGGCGGTGTTCAAACTGGGTGAGATGGTGCCGCACACAGTGGTGGCGCAACCCGCCGGGGCGACGACCGGCTTTATCGGCGCGGTGCCCTATGTGGCGATGACCGACCGGCATATGCCGCCCGCCAGTGACGGCAGTCACGCTGTGCGGGCCTGGGGGACGCACTGCCGCGGCGTGCTGGGCATGGGGCGCGGGGAGGCCAGAGACTCGGCCAATAGCGAGCTATATCTGATGCGCGATACGGTCACGCGACTGGACCGCGACTATACGGTTGTGGGTCGCGTTGTATCAGGTTTCGACGCGCTGGCGGCGCTGAGGGTGGGCGAACCCCCGGCGCAGCCCGATGCGATGACTGAGGTGCGGTTGCTGGCCGACATGCCCGCGTCCGGGCGTACGAAGCTGGAGATCATGAACACCGCCGGCGCGGCTTTTGCGACGCTGGTCAAGGCGAAGCGGGCCGAAAAAGGCGCGGATTTTTCGGTCTGCGATATTACGGTGCCGGTGAGGACCGTGCCTTGACCTGGACCACTTTCGGGAAGGTGCGGGCGCGGGAAACCGATGAGGGGATTGAACTCTTCATTGATGGGCTGACGACGCAGGCCAAGTATTACAAGCCGCTGGTCTATGAGTTTTTTCGCAAAGAGTGGCGCGGGTCGCGTCCGGCCTGGGGCGACTATGCGGTCGAAATCCGCATGGAGCACGTCGGTGATCCGCCGTGGATGGACCTCGATAACCTCGCCAAGGCGCTGCTCGATGCCATCAAGGGGTTTGTCTTCCACGATGACAGTCAGGTGGCGCGGCTGCTGGTCGAACGCTTTGAAGGCGAACGCGAGCAAATCCATATCCGTGTCTATGCACTGAAGCGGTGAATTACCCCCAAGGCGTCAGCGCGCCCCAGCTCATCAGCAGGATAGCATAGCACAGCCAGCCGGTATTGAGCGCCGTGTGCGCCGCCTTTTGCCACAGAGCCCAGCCGTCGGCGTGATAATGGGCCTCTTCATAGACGCGGTAGAGGCTGCCCAGTTGAAACAGGGTCGCCAGCGACGCCAGCACTGCCAGCCACGACGCCATCTGCAACTGACCGCTGGGCCAGTGGGTGAACAGGGCGCTGGGGTCGCCGGTCAAGCCCTGACGCCAGTTGTTGAACAGGGCGATGGCCAGTATCCATATGGCCGCTGTAGCATACGAAATCCAAGTTGCTGCGACCTGCGCTTCGGTCGGGTGATCGCGCTGACCCACGCGGCTCAGCCCCATCAGCACCAGCACGCACGAACCCAGCATGAGCGCCGTCAGATTATACAGGGTCGAAGGCCGGTGCACCCAGCCGACGCGCTCATAGCGCGCCATATTGGCGCTGGTTTCAAAGGCCGTGGCGCGGCCGCCCTGCGGTTTAAACAAAAAATGCAGACCGTCATTGCTGATCTGCGGCCCCAGCGGATTGGTCTCCTGCGGGATGAAGAAGCCGCGCGCGGCCGCCGCGACATAGGCGGACGATCCGTCCGGGGCCGAGACGATCAGGCGGCCCTGTGCATCGGCATCGACCTCCACTGTGTTGATCAGCCGCGTCACCGCCCCTTCCAGTCCGCCATAGGCACGCCGCGTCGAAACATAGGCCCCGCGCAAGGAGTCGAAATAGGCACGATCGGCGGCATAGGTCTGCGGCGGCTGACGCGGGGCGGGGGGCACGCCGCCTTCCACATGCTGGATCAGCAGTTCGGGATAGGCGCGCGTCAGTGTGTCGCCGGTTTCGGTATTGGCGGCGATGAAGATGCCCAGATTGCGTTCGGGCACCAGGATCATATTGGCGTTGAACCACAGGGTCGCGCCCGTATGACCATAGGTCTTCAGCCCCTGTGCCGTCTCCCCGATACGCAGGCCCGACGCCCAGCCATTATAGCCCTTCGGCATGGTCAGGAGTGGTGAGCGGAAGGCCTGAGCCGAGGCCGGTCCGAACAGGGTCACGCCGTCGAGGCTGCCATTGCCCAGCAGCAGAGACATATAGCGCGCCATGTCCGCAGCCGTGGTCGAAGCCCCCAGCGCTCCGGCCATAGGCAGGGCGTGGTCGAAGGGCTGTGCCCGGAAGGTGGCCCCATCCCAGATAAAGCCCTGCGACAGGCGGTCGGACAGGCCCCCCGGCATGGGCGCAGGCAGGCCTTCGGCGGCGGCATTGGGGTGGATCAGCGCCGGATCGTAGGGCTCACGCAGGGTGGTCGAGCCGAGGCCCAGCGGCCGGAATATGCGGGCTTCCATCAGGGTGGGCACATCCTTCGCCTCAGCCGTGCGGGCGGCCGCGCGGGCGGCCAGCGCGGCCCCATAGTTGGAATAGGTCGCAAAGCTGCCCGGTTCGCGCAGGCGCTGCGGCGCGTGGCGGCGGAAATAGGTGTCGGTCGATTCGATGCGCCCGTCTTCAAGACGGAAGAGGTGGCCCAAAGAGGTGTCCTCAAACCCCGCCGTATGGGCCATCAGGTCGCGCATACGGATGGGTTTGAACCGCCGGTCCTTGGCAAAGATATCTTCGGGCAGATAGGCGGCGACGGGGCCATCAAGCTGGAGGCGCCCGGCCTCGATCTCCTGACGCACGGCGATCCAGGTAAAGGTCTTGGTGATCGAGCCGATGCGGAACAGGCTGGTGCGCGCATCGACCGGCCGACGCGGCGTCAGGCGGTCATAGCCATAGCCCTTGATCAGCAGCGGCGTGCCGCCCTGCACCACGGCGACCGTCACGCCCAGCACATGGTCGCGCTGCATCAGGGCCGAGACGGTGGCGTCGGTAAAGGATTCGATGTCTTCCGGGCTCACCGGACGATTGACCGAGGCGGGTTCGGTCACGACGGGCGCAGGTGCGGCCCGCCGTGGGGCTGTCCGAGCAGGCCGCGGTGTCTGCGATGGGCTTGCCAGTGGCGGCGGGGCTTCGACGGACGGGGCTTCAACCGGCGGCACCGGGGTGGCCGCCACGGCCGGCAGGCTCAGCCCCAGAACGAGGCACCCGGCGGTGAGCAGGGCTATCAGGCGGGCAGACGGTCGGCGCATGTGGCGAAACCCTGCGGAGGCGGAGGCTACTTCTTGCGAAACTGATCGAGCGAGACGACCTTGGGGCCCGTATCGGGGGGCGGGGCGTCGGGATCGGGCTCGGCCGGTTTGGCCCCATCGGTCGCTGCGGCCGGCGCCGCGATCAGGCCCTCATCGTCATTGGCCTCCAGAGGCTCCTCGACGTCGAATTCGAGGATGAACTGCACGCTGGGGTCATAGAAGCGGGTGATGGCCGACAGGGGAAAGCGCAGAACCTTGGGCACGCCGCCAAAGCTGAGGGTCACGCTGATGCGGTCACCATCGACCTTCA
>NZ_JAIWNX010000080.1 GCF_020217185.1 Asticcacaulis sp. | reverse complement strand
GTTCGCGATACTGGTGTTGCAACACGATGGTGATGTCGCGCGGATAGCGTTTCAGCAGGTCGTCCGGGATGGTCACACCTTCGGCGCGCGTCAGGAAGGTGACGTAGAAATGGTGATCTCCGGGCAGGCCGTGCGGATGCGACGCCTTGATCAGGGCTTCACGGATCACACCGCGCAGCGCGTTCTGGGTCAGGGTCGCATAATCCATGTGGTCAATGACGGACGGCGTATCGGTCATGTCGGGCGGGGCACCTGCATTGGTTGAATGAGTCTGCCCCAGACTTAACACGGTGCGGCTGAAACAAAACAGCAAAATGCCCGCAGGTGCGAGATTTCCCCGACTTGTGATGGCTTTGGAGGGAGGAAGTGCTGGACTTCTGTTGCCAGGCGTCCCCCATCTTCACTTACAATTGGCGCGGGCCTGATCGGAATGTGGAGGAAGTGGCGAGGTTCTGTTGCCAGGCCCTCGAAATGTTTGGGAGGTGCTGGACTTCTGTTGCCAGGCGTCCAGCGGGCCCCGCCTAGGGAGCTTAAGCCCTAGGAGTTTAGGTGGATTAGATCCGCCGCATTACGCAGCAAGAGCTTGATCCGAAGCGAAGTTATCGTTCGCAACTATAATTTTGAGCCGATCACAGAGGCTCAAACTGAGGGAAGGCTACACCTTTACACGTCTGTCGATGCTGATCGGCCCCATATAAGCTCCGCAAACGGAGGAAAATGGTGGAGCCGCCGGGAATCGCACCCGGGTCCAGTCCGCTTATTACGTGGGCGTTTATCCCCATAGTCCCCGAGGGAACACGCTTAATATAGGCGGTTCGTCCGCCCTGCGAAAGAGGGCGCGCGGGATTTTTAGCTACAGGGGTTGCGGGCCGTTGGTTTCGCCGCTGAAGGCCGTGTGGCGTTCGAACGGGGCAATCTCAAGATGCTTGCCATCGCGCCAGTCCGCAAAGGTCCGGTTCCAGATGCGGCGTTCCTTGTTGTAACCGCCGCCACCGCCCAGTCGCACCGCCGTGTACAGGATAAGGCGTTTGAACCACGCCACCTTCAGTTCACGCAAGGCATGGAGAAAGACGCGATCGGCGCGCGCCCGCATGTCGGGTTCGCCCACTGCGTAGAGCCAGTCGTGCACGACCGCCGCCTTGGCATGACGACCAAAGGCAGGGATCAGGCCGCGCACCAGCCAGGGAATGGAGGCGAAGTCAGTAATGTAGCTTTGCGGTACGCGAAACCTCAGGCCCTCGATTTCGTCCTCATAGACAAAGCTTTCGTAAAGGACGGCGGTGGTGCGGCCTTCGCGCTCGATGTCGCCATCCAGTACGGCCACCAGAAGCGCAGACGGCATGGTCGGAGCGTATTTCAGCCCCATCTCGGTGGCCGGTTTTGTCCCGGAATAGAATGGCATGTCCCCTCCATTTAGAGCGATATGTCGAAAAGTGTGGGTGGTTTTCGGAAAAATATCGAGATAAAACAGAAATTTATATCATTCGCCGGCTCAACTGAGTCGACGAATGTTCTAAGCGCGCGTAACACTATTCTCTGAAACCAACCTCAAGGCAAGGGAGGGTTGCGTAAGCATAAAAAACGCCCTGCCGGGGAGGGGGCAGGGCGTCGGCTTGCGCGTCACAGACGCTCAGACGTCAGGCGGTCAGGTCGAGCACGATACGGCCTTCGATCTGCCCCTTGTGCATACGCGCAAAGATGTCGTTGATGTTTTCCAGTTTTTCGGTGGCGATGGTCGCCTTGACCTTGCCGTCGCTGGCGAAATCAAGCGATTCCTGAAGGTCGAGGCGCGTGCCGACGATGGAGCCGCGCACAGTCACGCCATTGAGCACCATGCCGAAGATGTCGAGCGGGAATTCCCCCGGTGGCAGACCATTCAGAGACACCGTCCCGCCGCGCGACACCATGCCGAGCGCCTGTTTGAAGGCGGTGGTCGAAACCGCGGTGACGAGAACGCCCTGCGCCCCGCCATCGGTGGCCTTTTTGATATAGGCTGCGGGATCGGCTTCCGTTTTGGCATTGACCGTCACGGTCGCGCCCAGACGGCGGGCGAGGTCGAGCTTGGCGTCGTCAATATCGACGGCGGCGACGTTGAGCCCCATGGCCTTGGCGTACTGCACGGCCATGTGGCCCAGACCGCCGACGCCGGAAATGACCACCCAGTCGCCGGGCTTGGTGTCGGTGACCTTCAGCCCCTTATAGACGGTCACGCCGGCACACAGGACCGGTGCGATTTCGGTAAAGCTGATGTTTTTGGGCAGGTGACCGACGAAGTTCGGATCCGCCACCACATATTCGGCAAAGCCGCCATTCACCGAATAGCCGGTGTTGAGCTGGGATTCGCACAGGGTTTCCCACCCGCCCAGACAGTGACGACAATGGCCGCAGGCCGTATAGAGCCAAGGCACGCCGACGCGGTCGCCTTCCTTGACGTGCTTGACGCCCTTACCCACCGCCGAAACGTAACCGACGCCTTCGTGGCCGGGGATAAAGGGCGGATTGGGCTTCACCGGCCAGTCGCCTTCGGCGGCGTGCAGGTCGGTGTGACAGACGCCCGACGCCTGAATGGCCACCTGAATCAGGCCTTCGCCGGGTTCCGGCACCGGCACTTCGTCGATGGTGAGGGGTTTACCGAACTGGCGGACAACGGCCGCCTTCATGGTTCTGGCCATGCTGCGTTTCTCCTGCGGATGGGGGTGATACCAAGGGTCATTGAAAATGACTCTTGGTATGCCTTTCGAGAATTTCTCATGTCACTGATACAAATGAGAAATTCTCGAGTTTTCAACGGCCGGATGCGGTCAGCATCTTCGGCCGTTGGTATGAGAGACATGATGCGCCGCAGAGGGCCGTGCCGCCATGCGACGGATGGGCGCGCGCTAAAACAGCGCGGCGACTTTCACAGCCGCCGCGCTTTTGCATTTCCGATCAGAAGAAGCCGAGCTTGGCCGGCTGATAGGAGACGAGGATGTTCTTCGTCTGCTGATAGTGGTCAAGCATCATCTTGTGCGTTTCGCGCCCGATGCCCGACTGCTTGTAGCCACCGAAGGCCGCATGGGCCGGGTAGGCGTGGTAGCAGTTGGTCCATACGCGGCCCGCTTCGATGCCGCGACCGGCGCGATAGGCGGTATTCATATCGCGGCTCCACACACCGGCACCCAGACCATAGATGGTGTCATTGGCGATCTCGATGGCCTCTTCCACCGTCTTGAAGGTGGTAACCGAAACGACGGGGCCGAAGATTTCCTCCTGGAAGACGCGCATCTTGTTGTGGCCTTCGAAGATGGTCGGCTTGATATAGAAGCCGTCCTTCAGGTCGCCGGACAGGTGGTTGGCTTCGCCGCCGGTCAGGACCTTGGCGCCTTCTGCCTTGCCGATATCGAGATATTTCTGGATCTTCTCATACTGCTCCAGAGAGGCCTGAGCGCCGATCATCGTGCCCATGTTCAGCGGGTCGCCCTGGGTGATGGCTTCGACGCGCTTGATGGCCTTCTCCATAAACTTGTCGTAGATCGACTCGTGGACCAGAGCCCGCGACGGACAGGTGCAGACCTCGCCCTGATTGAGGGCGAAGAAGGCAAAGCCTTCCAGTGCCTTGTCGAGGAAGGCGTCGTCTTCGTCCATCACATCGGCGAAGAAGACGTTGGGCGACTTGCCGCCCAGCTCCAGCGTAATGTTGGTCAGGTTGTCGGCGGCGGAACGCATGATCTCCTTACCCACGCCGGTCGAGCCGGTGAAGGCGATCTTGGCGATGCGCGGGCTTTTGGCCAGCGGCGCGCCCGCTTCGATGCCGGTGCCGTTGACGATGTTGAGGACGCCCGGCGGCAGCAGGTCAGCGATCAGTTCGGCGACGACTAGGATCGAGGCCGGGGTCTGTTCGGCGGGCTTCAGCACCACGCAATTACCGGCGGCCAGAGCGGGGGCCAGCTTCCACGCCGCCATCAGGATGGGGAAATTCCACGGAATGATCTGGCCCACAACGCCCAGCGGCTCATGGAAGTGATAGGCGACCGTGTCGTGATCCAGTTCACCGATGGAGCCTTCCTGCGCGCGGATGCAGCCGGCGAAATAGCGGAAATGGTCGATGGCCAGCGGAATGTCGGCGGCGGTGGTTTCGCGCAGCGGCTTGCCATTGTCCCAGGTTTCGGCCTCGGCGACGAGGCTGAGATTGGCTTCGAGGCGGTCGGCGATCTTCAGAAGGATGTTGGCGCGCTCGGTCACCGAGGTGCGGCCCCAGGCCGATTTGACCTTGTGGGCGGCATCGAGCGCGCGTTCAATGTCCTGCGCGTCGGAGCGCGGCACTTCGCACAGCTTCTGGCCGTTCACCGGCGAGATATTGTCCATATAGCGGCCATTGACCGGTTCGACCCAGTCACCGCCGATAAAGTTACCGTAGCGGGTTTTGAACGGTGTGGCGGCGGTGAGATCGCGTTCATGCTTGGTCATGCGAGTTGTCCTTATCTGGTGTTAACCCCTGAGACACCCAGCCTGCGCCCCTGCGATGGCCTGTCGCAAGCACGGACCCACATGATGCGCCGCAGCATCACGTGCATTGTGAAACCCCGCCAATCCCCGCTGTCGCAGGCTGCGTCACAGGTGTCGAATATGTCGCATTTTGCGACAGATGACAGACGTCGAAAGCGGGCGCATAATGTCGGCAACAAACGATAATGCGGCAGGAAACCATGACCAACGATCCGGCCCGCGTCGAGGCGGCGCGTAAGGCCTTCTTCGAAAAGCACAGCCTGCCCGTCGATCAGGTGGGGCACGCCATACTGCGGTCGTGGATACGCTGCGCCGATATGGGGCTGAATGCCGCTGCCGATCCGCGCACCGAAGCCCCCTCGACCAGCGATGTGCGCCTGCTGCACGAAAAGCACGAGGCGCTGCGCCGCATTTCACGTCCGGAACTGGACGCCCTGCACGCCGAGGCGCGTGAACTTTCGGGCATCGTCATCCTGACCAATGCGCGCGGCGAAATCCTCGATGCCGTGGGTGATCCGGGCTTTGCGGGCAAGGCGGCGGAGGTGGCGTTGCGCCCCGGCGTTCTGTGGAGCGAGGACGGCACCGGCACCAATGCCATCGGTACGGCGATTGCCGAGCGTCGCCCGGTGGCCGTCAACGGTGCCGAGCATTATTTTCAGGCGCACCGCGTGTTGAGCTGCGCCGCGACGCCGATCATCGACCCGCGCGGCGCGGTTCTGGGGGTGCTTGACCTCTCGACCCCGGCCCATATGCAGGGCGGGCACATGCTGGGTCTGATGCGGCTGGCGGTCGAACAGATCGAACACCGCCTGTTCCGCGAAGGCTTCGAGTCGTGCCAGACCCTGCGTTTCCATAGCGATTCCAGCCTGCTGGGGGCGGCGCGCGAAGGTATTCTGGTCTTTCGTGACGGGGTGGTGGTCGCCGCTAACCGCCGAGGCCTGTCGCTGACCGGGCGTAACTGGGATGATCTCGACAGCCTGCGCTTTGACGACCTGTTCGATGCCGGGGGCTTGCGGCCCGGTGCGCTGCGTCTGCGCGACCACGAAGGGCGGCTCTATCACGCGCGCTGCGAAGAGGATGGCACGGCTCCGGCAGTGACGAACCTTACCGAGGGACGGCTGGATGATGTGGAGACGGCGGCCATCCGGCGCGCGCTTGAAGCGCATGGCGGTAATGTCAGCGCGGCGGCGCGGGCACTGGGTATCCACCGTTCGACCATTTACCGCAAATCGGGTCAGTCCAGTATGAGCTGACGGGCTTCGAGCGCTTGCAGACGTTCGGCTTCGCGTTGAGCAGCGACGATTTTTTCCGCTTCGATAGCGTGGGCCTTGAGTCGGCCAATGGCGCGCCACAGGGCGTCCACCTCATCCTTGCCCTCGGCTTCGGGGACGGGCGTGTCGAGATGCCCTTCTGACAGGCTGATGATGGTTCCCGCCACATGACGCAGCGGGCGGGTGATGAAGTGCAGGATCGCCCAGGCCGACAGACCGAGTATAGCGGCGATGGAGACCAGCGCCATGATCAGGAAGGTTTGCCCACGCTGTTGCGAAAAAGCGGCGGCTTCGGCCTGGGTCTGCGCCAGATCCTTGCGGGCTTCAACCACGAGCGTGTCGAGCCTCTGCTGAAGAGCGATGCGGTTTTCACGGTCGCCTGTCCCGACGGCTGTTGCTTTGGTGATGTCGCCTTCGTTCGCCAGTTTGACTACGGTCCGGCGGCTGGCGATAAGCTCACGCGCGGCGGCTTCGATCTGTCTGTAATCTGCGCGCTCTTCGGCGTCTTTCGATAATCGCCAATCGTTCAGCGCCTGCTCCAGTTCATCGAGATTGCGGGTAAGGTTGCCCGCAAATGCCGACGCCTCGGCCTTGTCCATGGACAGGTAGATGCCACGTGACTCCATCACGACGGTGCTGACCATGCGGTTGATACGTTCAATGTCGTAAGCGTGTTCGTAGGCGGTCCCGTATTCTGTCATCATGGTCTTGTAGCGGTCCAGAGACATCAGGGCGAGGCCGGTAATCAGCAAGGCCATGACGCCGAAGGCGGCAATCAGGGCCATCAGACGCAAACGAATCGACATAGGTAACCACCCGCAACAGATAACGCGATTACGACATGTATAGGTGGTTAAGTGTAAAGATCGTGTTTACTGCCCTGATTTTGGTTATAAATTGGGCTATTTGGTTGATGTGGCGGTAATATATTGCATAGAAACGATGTCCGCCTTACATCAAAGTCCGTCGAACACTTATCGCAGCACAAAAAGTATTAACCCTGATCTGGCGGTAACAAAAAACCGCCGGAGGCTGACCCCCGGCGGCTGAACAAACGCTTTAACAAAAGAGATCAGTGGTTGTCGCGCGGCACACCCGCACCGACCTGAGCGATGCGCTGATACTTGACGGCGTTTTCGAGCACCATGCCCGACCCCATCTGACCGACGACGCCCCGCTGCATTTCCTGCCACGGCGTCTGGTGCGCCGGGTACTGGAAGCCACCGGCGGCCTCAAGCGCGGCGCGGCGATCGGCGATTTCGGCGTCGGAGATCAGGACATTGACCGTGTTGTCATTGAGATCAACGCGCACCTGATCGCCGGTTTGCAGAATGGCAAGGTTGCCGCCCGCCGCCGCTTCGGGCGAAGCGTTGAGGATCGAAGGCGAGCCCGACGTGCCCGATTGGCGGCCATCGCCGATACAGGCCAGCGAGGTGACACCGCGCTTCAGCAGGTAGTTGGGGGCGCGCATATTGACGACTTCGGCGGCACCCGGATAGCCGATGGGGCCGGCACCGCGCATGAACAGGATGCAGTGCTCATCGATGTTCAGGGATTCGTCGTCGATGCGGTGGTGGTAGTCTTCGGGGCCGTCGAAGACGATGGCGCGACCGGTAAAGGCGTTGGGCGAGGCCGGATCAGACAGGTAGCGCTCGCGGAATTCGGGGCTGATGACCGAGACCTTCATCACCGCCGAATCGAACAGATTGCCCGACAGGACACGGAACCCGGCGGCCAGTTTCAGCGGCTGCTCGAACGGGCGGATAACACGCTCGTCTTCGATGACCGCATCGCGGCAGTTTTCGCCGATGGTCTTGCCGTTGGCGGTGATGGCATTTTCATGGATCAGGCCGTGTTTGATGAGCTGACCCACCACGGCGGGGACGCCACCGGCATGGTGGTAATCTTCACCCAGATATTCACCGGCAGGCATCAGATTGACCAGCAACGGCACCTCTTCGCCGTACTGCTGCCATTCCTCGATCTTCAGGTCCACGCCGATGTGGCGGGCCAGCGCGTTGAGGTGGATCGGGGCATTGGTCGAACCGCCAATGGCCGAATTGACGCGGATGGCGTTGATGAAGGCTTCCTTGGTCAGGATGTCCGACGGCTTAAGGTCTTCGTGGACCATATCGACGATGCGCTTGCCTGTGCGGTAGGCGCATTCCTGACGGTCGCGGTGCGGGGCCGGGATGGCGGCCGAGTAGGGGAGCTGCATCCCGAGCGCTTCGGCCAGGCTGTTCATGGTCGTTGCCGTGCCCATGGTGTTGCAGTAGCCGGTCGAAGGCGCCGAAGAGGCCACCAGCTTGATGAAGCCCTGATAGTCGATCTCACCCGCGGCCAGCAGTTCGCGGGCCTTCCACACGATGGTGCCCGAACCCGTGCGCTCACCCTTGTACCAGCCGTTGAGCATGGGGCCCACCGACAGGGCGATGGCCGGGATGTTGACGGTAGCGGCGGCCATCAGGCAGGCCGGGGTCGTCTTGTCACAGCCGATGGTCAGCACGACGCCGTCCAGCGGATAGCCATAGATGACTTCGACGAGGCCGATATAGGCGAGGTTCCGGTCAAGGCCCGCCGTCGGACGCTTGCCCGTTTCCTGAATCGGGTGGACCGGGAATTCCAGCGGAATACCGCCCGCTTCGATGATGCCTTCGCGGATGCGCTTGGCCAGCTCAAGGTGGTGGCGGTTGCACGGGCTGAGGTCAGAACCGGTCTGGGCGATGCCGATGATCGGCTTGTCCGACTGCAACTCCTCCAGCGACAGGCCGAAATTCATGTAACGCTCAAGGTAGAGCGCCGTCATGTCGGCGTTTTCAGGATTGTCGAACCAGGCGCGCGAACGGAGCTTGGTCTTGGAACGGGAAAGGTTGCGGTCGGACATCGGTGTGGGCGTTCTTTACTTCTTGGATTACTTGGCGACGAAGAGGTGGTGAACCGTCGTCTGGGTGTAGGTTTCGCCGGGGTTCAGACGGGTGGTCGGGAACTGCGGCTGGTTGGGGCTGTCGGGGAAGTGCTGGGCTTCGAAGGCCACAGCGTCGCCCATGCGGGTGACCTGACCGTTGCGGCCCGGAACCTTCCCGTCGAGGAAGTTGCCGGTGTACATCTGAATGCCCGGCTCGGTGGTCAGGATCTTCAGGCCGCGGCCCGACTTGGCGTCGATCAGGGTGACGGCCTGTTTCGGCGTCTTGGTCACGCCACCGCGCAGGACGTAGTTGTGGTCGATGCCAAGGCCGATCAGGATTTGCGGATCGCGCGCATCGCGCACGCGCTCATTGATCACCGCCGGCTTGGTGAAATCGAACGGCGTGCCCTTGACCGGGGCGATATTGCCGTAGGGAATGGCGGTTTCATTGGTGGGCAGATAACCGTCTGATTCCAGTTGCAGCGAGGCTTCGAGCGCCGAGCGGCCCGAACCCACACCCGCCAGATTGAACAGGGCATGGTTGGTCAGGTTGACGATGGTCGGCTTGTCCGTCGTCGCCTTGTAGCGGATGGTCAGATCGTTGTTTTCATTGAGGCTATAGGTCACCTCGATCTTCATGGTGCCGGGATAGCCCTCTTCGCCGTCCGGCGAGGTGTAGGTGAAGGTGGCCGAAGCCTCTCCCGTCTTGCCGCCGCTCTTGACCGAAGCCAGGGTCCAGTTGACCTTGTCAAAGCCTTTCAGGCCGCCGTGCAGGTGGTTGCCATTATTGTTGGTGGCCAGCGTATAGGTCTTGCCATCCAGCGTGAACTTGCCCTTGGCGATGCGGTTGGCGTAGCGGCCGACGGTCACCCCCAGATACTGCGGGGTTTCGACATAGCCCTTCAGGTCGTCATAGCCGATGGTGATTTCGGCGGCCTTGCCATTGCGATCCGGGGCCCACAGCGATTGCAGGGTCGCGCCATAGGTGATGACCTTGGCCGAAACGCCCTTGGCGTTTTTCAGTACCACGGCCTTGACCTCGCTGCCGTCGGCCAGCTTGCCGAAGGTTTCGCTGGTGGCGGTAGCGGCCTGAGCGGCATTGACGCCCATCAGCGTCAGAACAAGCGCTGCGAGCGCAGACGAATTGCGGAGAGTCATGGCGTCAGGCCTTTCCCATCAAGGAGCTGTTTTGCGTTTCCCATAGTCATTTGGCGCCGGTTCACGCCGGATGCCGTAACAGCCTGATTAAACCCTGCCTTTTAGTCAGACAATAGGCAAATGAGGTTTTTTAATTATATGATAAAATGCAGGGGTGCAATCCTGTAATCGTCTCTTGAGC
>NZ_JAIWNX010000079.1 GCF_020217185.1 Asticcacaulis sp. | reverse complement strand
GGAATGATTTCTGATGGAATCATTCCGCTCAAGCCGCCATTGAGGCGGCGGCCAAGGTGGCGAAGCCCGCACCCGGCGAGGGACTAAGCAAAAGGTGGATCATAATGGTTCTACCAGAAATCATCATGATCTGGACGCCTGTCAACACAGGCGCGTTCAAGCGAACTGATTGCCGAAAAAGGTCGTCTGGCGCTTGGCGTAGTTGCGGGTCTTCTGTTTAGCCAGAGTGCGGGCCTCATCGAGCGTCATTTCGCCCTTCAGATGCGCCCACAGCTCCGGCAGGCCCAGCACGCGCAGAATGGGCCAGTCGGCTTGTAAGCCCTTGTCCATAAGGGCGCGCACCTCGTCCAGCGCGCCGTGCGCGATCATCTGGTCAAAGCGCTGGTCGCAGCGGGCATAGAGCCCGTCGCGGTCGGGTTTGAGTATATCGAAGCGATAGCTGCCCGGCGGCAGGATGGGGTGGGTATCGGTCTGCCAGTCGCTCAAGGCGCGTCCCGTCTGCCATACCACTTCCAGCGCGCGGCACAGGCGCTGGCGATCATGCGGGGCCAGACGCGCCTCCGTGACCGGGTCGAGGTGGCGCAGCGTGTCGCGCACAAAGGCCTCGCCCTGCGTGTCGTAGGCGGCGCGGGCACGCTCACGCACCTCAGGCTCTATCTCAGGGATTTCGGCCAGTCCGCGCACCAGGGTGAGGAAATAGAGCCCGGTGCCGCCGACAATGCACAGGGGCGTTTCGCCTGTCTGTGCGGCGGTAATAAAGGGCAGGGCGGCGCGCAGCCAGTCGCCGGTGGACCACTGCTGATCCGGGGGCAGAAAGCCGTACAGTTTGTGCCGTGCCTGTGCGTTCTCCGCCGCATCCGGGCGCGCCGTCAGTAACGGCACATCGGCATAGAGTTGCATCGAATCGGCATTGAGGATCACCCCGCCGGTCTTTGCCGCCCAATCCAGCGCGCGCGCCGTCTTGCCCGAAGCGGTCGGGCCACCCAGCAACAGAATGTGAGGGTCTGGCATCGGCAGGGTCTGCAAAAGGGGTTGTGTCGTTCCTATTTCCGCCTATACGGCCCTGAAGACCCAGCGGAAAGACAAATATGCCCGATCTCGACAAACAGCAGGTACTCGACGCGCTCAATACGGTCATCGACCCGGTGAGCGGGCAGGGGCTGGCCACGGCCGGGCTGGTGCGCGGCCTGACCGTATCGGGCACGCGCGCGGGCTTCATGCTGGAGGTGCCGGCGGCGCAGGTCGAACGCTATACACCGGTGCGCGAGGCCGCTGAAGCCGTGCTGGCGGCCCTGCCCGGCATCGAAAAGGCACAGGTCGTTCTGACCGCCGAAGTGGCCGAACCGCACACGCCGCGTCCCGGTCCGCAGGCCAAACTGTCGCCGCAGGCCGCCGATCAGGGCAAGCCGAAGGCCCCGGTCGCCACGACCCGTCCGGATCATGTCAGGTACGTTGTTGTGGTCGGTTCCGGCAAGGGCGGGGTGGGCAAGTCCACCGTCTCGCTCAATCTGGCGCTGGGGCTGAAGGCGCTGGGGCTGAATGTCGGCTGGCTGGATGCCGATATTTACGGCCCGTCGGGTCCGGTCATGCTGGGGCTCAATACCCCGCCGTCGTTCAGCGCTGACAAGAAGATGCTCCCGCCGGTCGCCTTTGGCCTGAAGGTCAATTCGGTCGGCTTTCTGGTCGATGCCGATCAGGCGATGATCTGGCGCGGACCGATGGCGTCACAGGCCCTGACGCAGTTGCTGACCCAGACGCAATGGGGCACGGCGCAAGACCCCCTCGACGTGCTGATCGTCGATCTGCCGCCGGGGACGGGCGATGTGCAACTGACCCTGACGCAAAAGACGCTGATCGACGGAGCGGTGGTGGTCTCGACGCCGCAGGACATGGCGCTGATCGACGCGCGCCGGGCCGTGACCCTGTTCGACAAGACGCAGATACCGGTGCTGGGCATCATCGAGAATATGGCCTATTTCGTCGGCGCCGACGGTACGCCGATCGAGATTTTCGGCCGCGGCGGCGCGCAAAAGATGGCGCTGGCGCTGGAGCGACCGTTTCTGGGCGAAGTGCCGCTCGATCCGGCCTTACGTCAGGCGGCCGACCGCGCCACGCCGCTGCGTGACGGTCCGATGGCGGAACGGTTTGCGGGGATGGCCAGGGCGTTGTGGGGTGATCTGGCCTCACGTTCCTGATGGCTGGCGTTTGTCGTTCAAGTGAAGTACACTGCCTTTGAGAGGCAGGTGTGCAATGGCGGCAAGTGAAGTGGTGCAGGCGCGCATTGACGGCGCGATCAAGGAACGGGCCGGGGCTGTGCTCAGCCAGATGGGGCTGACGGTTTCTGACGCCGTGCGTATTCTGTTGACGCGCATTGCCAATGAGGGGGCCTTACCCGCCGGGCTGACGGTCGATCCGCAAAGCTATGACGTCTGGCTTCGCGACAAGGTCCGCGAGGCTATGCACGACCCCCGGCCGCCTGTTTCCCATGCGGACGCCCACGCCCGCATGGCGGATATCAAGGCCCAGGTTCTGGCGGGCCGCGATGCGAAGGGCCAATGATCATTCAGTGGTCGGCATCGGCCCTCGATGACCGTATCCAAACGTTTCAGTTTATTGCCGATGACAATGTAACGGCGGCCGCGAGGGTCGATGAGGCCATAGAGGCGGCGGCGGAACATCTGGCGGATTTTCCGGACAGCGGCAGACCGGGGCGTGCTCCGAAGACACGCGAATGGGTGCTGAACGGCCTGCCTTATCTGCTGATCTACAGCGTGGAAGGTCACAGCCTCACCATCTGGCGCGTCTTGCATACCTCACGGCTGTGGCCGGAATAGATACCATGTCCGCCGCAGCTCAGAGGTAGGACAGCCACCAGTCCTTGCGACGCTGTTTCAGCGCCGACCAGTAGCGGCACAGCGGGTAGAGCAGGCACAGTGTGATCACCCAGCACAGATAGGTCACCCACAGGGGCAGAAAGCTGTCATCGGGGGCGGCGGCCGGGTTGAAAAAGGCGATGGCCAGCGGGTTGAACTGCGTCGCTAGGCTTTGACCCGCGATCAGGTGAGCGGCCATAGACACAAGGTGCATGATGTAGAGGTGGCCCAGATACGCCATCATAGGCACCGAGCCAAAGGTGCGCAGGACCGACGCGACGCTTGCGGGCAGGCGATCCAGCCCCGGCGTCAGCAGGAAGACGATCCCCAGAGTCGCGGCTGTGTAGAGCAGGGATGGCGGGTATTTCGCCACATTGAAAAAGTCCATCAGGGTGTGCGCGGGCAAAGTCTGCACGGCCCATGGGCGCGGGTCGCCATACAGATTGCTGAGCCGCAGCAGGACAAAGCCAATGCACAGCCCAAGTCCGCACAGGGTCAGAATGCGATTGCGGTCGGGCTTAAGAAAGACCTCCCCCATGCCATAGCCGAAGGCAATGACGCCTATCCACGGCAGCACCGGATAGAACAGCAGGATGTCGAAACCGGCGAATTTGAAGATGTTGACCTGAAACAGGAAATGCCACAGCCCGCTGAACGGACCCAACTGATCGGCATTGATGCCGCCGAGCAGATTGTGCAGCGTGATAATCGCTATCCCGATGGCCAGCACGGCGCGACGCGGCAGCCAGACCAGCGCCGAAAGTGCGATCATCGACCAGCCGATCGCCCACAATATGGCCAGAAACAGCGGCATGGGCAGGGCGAAGGACCAGCCGAAGCCGACCACCGTGACTTCAAGGACGATCAGCCACAGGCCCCGCGTCAGCAGAAAGCCCGACAGGGCCGCGCCGCTCTTGCCGCGCACATTCTGAAGCCAAGCCGATACGCCGGCCAGAAAGATGAAGGTCGGGGCGCACAGGTGCGTCACCCAGCGCGTCAGATACAGGACCGTATGGGTCTGCTGAAAATCGAGCGGGTTGATCTTGAAGCCGCTGATGTGGGTGTAGTCGCGCACATGGTCGAGCACCATGATCACGATGATCAGACCGCGCAGTATGTCGATGGTCGCCAGCCGTTGGCCGGAAGCGCTCACCGGCTGAGCGACGGATGCGTCGGTTCCTGTCATGGCCTGTCCCGCCATAAGGTTGACATATTTAACGTAACGCTAACCCAGCTTTTGCGGTGTGCAAACGTTTATTTTCGGACGGTCAGCGCTTGCACCGGTTAAAGACGTAACCATATCCGGTGCGGTTACTTTTTAAGCGGAGCCCCCATATGTCGCTCGACACCCTGTTTTCGCCCTATGAACTGAAATCGCTGAAGCTGAAAAACCGCGTGGTCATGGCCCCCATGACGCGCGAGTTTTCGCCGGGCGGTATCCCGACCGCTGACGTGGCCACCTACTATCAGCGGCGCGCCGAGGGCGGGGTCGGGCTGCTTCTGACCGAGGGCACGGTGATCGAGCGCCCGGCTTCCAAGAACGAGGCCGGTATCCCCAACTTTTTCGGCGAGGCGCTGCCGGCCTGGGGCAAGGTGGTCGAAGCGGTGCACGCCAATGGCGGACTGATCGCACCGCAAATCTGGCACACCGGGGCGGCGGCGTCGCGCGGTGAGTATGACCCTCAGCCGAAGCAGAGCCCGTCGGGTATCGCGCTTGACGGCTCGCAAAAGTGGGAACCGATGAGCGACGCCGATGTCGCCGACACCATCGCCGCCTTTGCGCGCGCCGCCGGTGACGCCAAGAAGCTGGGCTTCGATGCGGTGGAACTGCACGGGGCGCACGGCTATCTGATCGACGAATTTTTCTGGGACCGCACCAATAAGCGCGGCGATCAGTGGGGCGGCGATACGATCGGTGCGCGCACCAGATTTGCCGCCGAAATCATCAAGGCCGTGCGCGCCGAGGTCGGGGCCGACTACCCGCTGATTATCCGCATTTCGCAGTTCAAGGGCGGGGTCTATGACGCCAAGGTCACCCACACGCCGCAGGAGTTGGAAGACTGGGTGCGGCCGCTGCTCGATGCCGGGGTGGATATCATCCACGCCTCGCAACGCCGCTTCTGGGAACCGGAATTCGAAGGCTCGGACCTCAACTTCGCCGGCTGGGTCAAGAAGCTGACCGGGGCCCCGGTGATCACGGTGGGCAGCGTTGGTCTGGCCGAAGACTTCATCAACTTCTTCGGCGGGGCGCAGGCCAATCCGCAGGGGATTGATGAACTGCTGCGCCGTCTGGAGCGCGGGGAGTTTGATCTGGTGGCCGTCGGTCGTGCGCTTCTGGCCGATCCGCAGTGGCTCAACAAGGTGCGCGCCGGTCAGCTTGAGGACGTCAAGGCGTTCGACCGCTCGGCATTGGCCTCGCTGGTGTAGGTTGCTCCGGCCTCAGCGTTTTCGCTCATAGACCTTCAGCGTGAAGTCGTAATCGTCGCCCTCGGCCCTGGGGCAGAATTGCGACTTCACCTCGGTCCATTGTGCCGGGTCGATCTGCGGAAAGTGCGCGTCGCCTTCCAGCGTCGTGTGCACCTCGGTCACATAGAGACGGTCGGCCTTGGGCAGGGTTTGTTCGTAGATATTGGCCCCGCCGATCACCACCACCTCATCGGCCCCGTCGTCAGCGGCGTGTTCACGCGCGATATCGAGCGCTTCAAACAGCGAATTGCAGACGATGCCGCCCTCGGCCTCGAACTTCAGATCACGCGAACAGACGAGGTTCAGCCGCCCCGGCAAGGGCTTGCGCGGCAGAGAGTCCCAGGTGTTCGAGCCCATGATGATGGGTTTGAACTGGGTAATGGCCTTGAACATCTTCAGGTCGGATTTCAGATGCCAGGGCAAGGCGTTGTCGCGCCCGATGACGCGGTTTTCGCTCATGGCGACGATAAGGGCGAGTCTGGGTTTGGGCATTCTGTTTTTCCTCCTCCCCTGCGTAGCGGGGGAGGTGTCGAGCAAGCGAAGCGCGTCGAGACGGAGGGGGCAAAAACGAGAGGGTTATGCCCCTTCCGTCGCGGACCTTGCTACGCAAGCGCCGTGCCACCTCCCCCGCTACGCAGGGGAGGAGATTACACCGCCACCGGCGCCTTCAACGCCCCGTGCGATTGGTAACCGATCAGTTCGATATCGGCATAGTCGAAGCCGAACAGGTCGGTCTTGGGGGCCAGTTTCAGCGTCGGGAAGGGCATCGGATCGCGCGACAACTGGGTGTGCGCCTGCTCAAAGTGGTTCAGATAGAGGTGCACGTCGCCGAAGCTGTGCACGAAATCACCCACCTCAAGACCCACGGCCTGCGCCACCATATGCGTGAGGAGCGCGTAGGAGGCGATGTTGAACGGCACGCCCAGAAACACATCCGCCGAACGCTGATAAAGCTGACACGACAGCCTGCCGTCCGCCACGAAGAACTGGAACAGGCAATGACACGGCGGCAGGGCCATGTCCTCGACTTCGGAAGGGTTCCACGCCGAAATGACGTGACGACGCGAATGGGGATTGGTTTTGAGGTTTTCGATCAGTTGGCGCATCTGATCGATCACCCGTCCGTCCGGGGCCGCCCATGAGCGCCACTGCTTGCCATAGACGGGGCCGAGGTCGCCGTTTTCGTCGGCCCATTCGTCCCAGATGCTGACGCCGTGATCCTTGAGGTATTTGATATTGGTATCGCCGCGCAGAAACCACAGAAGCTCGACCGCCACCGATTTGAAGTGCACCTTCTTGGTGGTGAGCAGCGGAAAGCCCTGCGACAGGTCGAAGCGTATCTGACGGCCGAACACGCCCCTGGTCCCCGTGCCCGTGCGGTCCATGCGCGTCACGCCATTGGCCATGATGTCGCGCACCAGATCGAGATACTGATATTCAGGGTGTCGGGACATGGGACGCTGCTCTATAGGGAGGGGACGATTCTCATTCCGGAGTATAGCCCGTCATGACTCTGCCCGTCTATTATGATCGCGACTGCGACCTGGCTGTGATCCGCGGCAAGCGCCTGCTGGTCATCGGCTATGGTTCGCAAGGCCGCACGCAGGCGCTGAATGCCCGCGATTCCGGCGTATCGGACATCCGCGTGGCCCTGAAACCCGGATCGGCCACCCGCGACAAGGCCGCCGCCGATGGGTTTGCGGTGGTGACGGTCGAGGAGGGTGTGCCATGGGCCGAGGTGATCGTCGTCCTGACCTCGGACGAGGCGCATCAGGCCCTGTTCCGCGATCAGGTGCGGCCGCACCTGCGGGCCGGTCAGGCGCTGATCTTTGCGCATGGGCTGTCGGTCAATTTCGGGCTGGTTACGCCGCCGGCCGATGTCGATGTGCTGCTGGTCTCGCCCAAGGGGATCGGGCCGCGCATCCGCGACATCTATGAGGCGGGCGAGGGGGTCTTCTGCCTGTTTGCCGTGCAGCAGGACGCCACGGGTCACGCCAAGGCCATCGGCCTGTCGTTTGCGGCGGCGCTCGGTTGCGGGCGCAAGGGGATACTGGAGACCACCATGAAGGCCGAATGCGAAAGCGACCTGTTCGGTGAGCAGGTGGTCCTGTGCGGCGGTACGCGCGAACTGGTCACCACGGCGTTCGAGACGCTGGTGGCGGCGGGCTATCCGCGCGAAGTGGCGTGGTTTGAAACCTGCTACGAGCTGAAGCTGGTGGTCGATTTGCTGTGGGAGCGCGGCATGTCCGGCGGTTTTGAGAAGATTTCCAACACCGCCGAATACGGAGCCTATCTGACCGGCCCGCGCATTATCGGCGAAGCCTCAAAAGCCGCGATGGACGCGGTGCTGAAAGACGTGCAGTCGGGCGATTTCGTGCGCGCCCTGATGGCGGATTATGACGCCGGTGCGGTTGATCTCAAACGCCGCCGCGCGGCACTGGCTGACAATGCGCTGGATCAGACCAAGCGCTATCTGGACGGAGTGGCGGACAAGGCGTAGCGCCCGTCATGTGCCCCTACCGCTTCACGTCGATGATCACCCGCTTGTAGCGCGTCAGGGCCGGGGTGCCTTTGTCCGTGACGGCCACGATGACGTGCAGGGTGCCGGTGCGGAAGACGCTGTTTTTCGGGAGGGTCAGGTTGATTTTGGGCTGGTCGGCATTGGCGATGGTCACCATGCGGCCATTGCGCCCGTTTGAGGTCGTAAAGCCGCCGGCTTCACCATAGACAAACCACTCAAAGCTCAGTGCGTCCTTATCGGGGTCTGTGGAGCCTTCGGCGCTGAGCGCCAGTGTGTCGCCCAGCCGCGCCGTTAAACGATCCGGATGCGACAGTTTGGGCACCGGCGGGTGATTGGCCTCGGCATAGGGCTTGATCGTCCAGTCCATGCGCGCGGCAAAGTCGTTCTGATAGGCCTGACGCCAGCGCCAGATGGTGGCGTGATTGCTCGTGTGCCAGTTGCCATCGACCCCCAGCACCTCGTCCTCGGCATCGGTCCACAAAGACCGCGTTTCCGGGATCAGGTGCCAGCGCGCGGGCGGTGGGGTGTAGAACTCATAACGCCCACCCCAACTGCCCCAGTCGGGGTGTTCGGGCGCGCCCAGACCGTTATTGATCAGGTACAGGAAGCTGGGGGTATCGCCTTCCATCAGATAGATGGGTTTCGGGTATTCGGCCCCCAGAGGCCCCTTGCTCATAATGTGGGTTTGCAGCCACGGCACATCGACCAGACTGAAATCCGCACCGACAAAACGCCCGTGGAAACGGTCTCCACTGATGCCCGACCAGGTGGCGTGGTGATAGGCGCCGCCGTCGTGCATACCGGGGCTGGCGATATAGAAAAGGTCCGGAAAGGTCTGACGCAGCCACGGGCCGGAATCGTCCTGATCGGAAATGGTATAGACGCGCAGCTTGGCCACAAACCGCTTCAGTTCGGCCTTGCTCCGCGTGGCGCGCACCTTATGCAGGGCCTGAGCCAGCGTGTTGGGGCCACCCCAGACCAGCACCCACAGCGGACGCTCATCGCGGCGATCCACCGCCCGGATAAGGTACTCAGCCCCCGACGAGGTCAGGCCGTCGCCTACGGCTGTCATGCCATAGGCTTGCGGACCTTCGCTGACCACAGACAGGAGGTGTTCGGCGGACGGATAGCCCGGTTCGTGGCGGTTGAGGTTGGGCTGCACCTGCCCATAGGCGCGCACAATCTGGCGGATGCGCTCCGGGGCCGTGTGGTGGCGCATATGGATGGAGGTGGTCGCGACCAGCCCCTCGATATCCCACTGATTGGCATAGGTCAGGAACCGCACCAGAGACTCCGCGTCATCCGGTTCGTTCTCGATATCGGTCAGGACGAAGACGCGCGGCTTGTCGGCCGGGGCGGCTGTGGTGACCGGCTCTGCGGCCTGCGCCAGCGGGCTTGCCCACACCATCAGACACAGGGCCGCAGCCCATCCGCGCAGTCTCATCCGTCTCATCCCTCTATTTTTGCCCGGCACTGTGGTGGGCCTTGGGAGGGGCGTCAACCGAATTAGTCGCGCAGGAGTTCGTTGATCCCGGTTTTGCTCCGCGTCTGGGCATCGACGCGCTTGACGATGACGGCGCAGTAGAGGTGCGGGGCGTTCGGGTTTTTGTCATTGGCCGACGGCATGGAACCGGCCACGACGACCGAATAGGGCGGCACTTCGCCGTAGAAGACTTCGCCGGTGGCGCGATCGACGATGCGCGTCGATTGCCCCAGATAGACGCCCATGCCCAGCACCGAGCCTTCGCGCACGATGACGCCTTCGACCACTTCGGAGCGCGCGCCGATGAAGCAGTTGTCTTCGATAATGGTCGGGTTGGCCTGAAGCGGCTCAAGCACGCCGCCGATACCGACGCCGCCCGACAGGTGCACATGCTTGCCGATCTGGGCGCAGGAGCCGACCGTGGCCCAGGTATCGACCATAGTGCCTTCGCCGACATAGGCGCCGATGTTCACGAACGACGGCATCAGCACGACATTCTTGCCCACAAAGGCACCGTGGCGGACGATAGCGCCCGGCACCGAGCGGAAACCGGCGTCCTGATAGTCTTCGGCCTTCCACTTGGCGAACTTGTTGGGCACCTTGTCCCAGAAGGGGCCGATAGGGGCCTGTTCAAACAGGCCGCGCCCCGTGTGCATC
>NZ_JAIWNX010000078.1 GCF_020217185.1 Asticcacaulis sp. | reverse complement strand
AGGTGGTTGCCATTGAGGCGGAAGGAGAGCAGCACGGCCTTTTTCAGCCACTGATGCGTGACCCATTCGCCGTCGATCTTTTCGGCGACGCGGAAGCGGCCATTGTCGATCAGGCCCAGCGCCTTTTCCACCGCATCCCGCACCGGACCGGTGGTGGACGGCGACAGGGTGTCGCGGATTTCCCAGGCGGCTTCGATATCGTCGTGGAAGGCGGCGAGGTCGGACATGGCGGCTCTCATAAGGTCTGTCAAAGAAGGAATGACAGGGCCTTAAGACCTATGATCCTTCGGATCAAGGTTTCTTTTTTCGCTCACGCTCAGGCGCTGTTTACTGAGCGCGTTTGATGACATAGGCCTCTGTGGCCAGTTCATGTTTGAGCATAAACGCCGACAGGCTCTCATAGGTGGCGGTGCGGATCGCGCCGGGGTGGTCGTCGGTGCGCAGGCGCGCATCGGCCATCGGCCCCAGCGTGCGTTGCAGGAATCCGGCCTTGACAGTGGTCGGTTCAAACCAGCGCGTCAGATTGGCCTTGATCTGAGGGTAGGAGTCGGTCTCCCACGCCGCCGCCGCGACGACATCCAGCACAAATTCGACGCAGTTCTGGTACTTCGCATCCAGCGGATTGGACACCAGCGAATAGTCGCTGATGTGCAGGTGCGCATAGGCGGGCGTGCCGATCAGCGCCCGCAGCCGCCGCTGCATTTCCGGTGTCGGGATTATGACCCCGACATCGTCTTCGGCCGAGACGCTGGCGAAGTTCAGCGGAAAGTCCTGCTTCAGATAGGACTGGCTGACCGGCAGGGTCTTTCCGTCGCCGTGATAGAGATTATAGACCGCATAGCCCTGAAGGTGGCGTCCGTCGGCGGTGGTGATGTCGCTGTGGACCCAGAAGGCCCCATGCGTATAGGCGATGCCGGGCGGCAGCTTGTCGTGCGGGCGGCTGGTGCGAAAGACGATGGCCACCCGCGCGCCCCTGGCCGCCAGATTTTGCTCGATCTGTTTGGCGAAGGCGGCGGCTTCCGGCGGGCTGAAATGCGGTTTGGCATTGGCGGCGCTGTCGCCGGATTCGTTGCCCGCCCACGCGCCGGTAGGCAGGAGGAGGCCAGAGATCGCCAGAGAGCCGGCCAGCAGCGCCGCCCGCCACACCTTACTGCGCCTTCTTTTGGGGCTTTTCGGCCTCGTTTGGAACCTTCGGCGCGTCCTGCGCCACCACGGTTTCGGGGCTGACCGTCAGCGGTTTATTGGCTTCGTCCCAGACGGCTTCACCAGAATCGCGGATCGCCGCACCGGTGCTTTCCGCCGAGGCCCCGACGGCGACGAAGGGCAGGGCGGCGCTGCCAGCCACCACCATCACGCCGGCGCCCGACAACTGGGCGGTGGCTTCGGCCGAATTGGCCGCGGCCTTGGAGGTGTTTTCAAGGCTGTCCTGCGCGGCGGCGGGCAGGGCAAGGGCAGACGCGAACAGGATAAGGGCAATCGGCTTGAACATGACCATGATCTCCGTGACACGCCTGTGAACGGCGTTCACTGAACATGGTTCAGAATTTCCAGCGCGTCAAGTTAATTTTTGAACGCCGTTCATTTCGTGAGGAAAACTTTCAGCGACGCCGCCCGGATGTGTACGAACGCATCGGCATTGGTTTCGGCGTGCGGCCCGACGAGGATGGTCGTCATGCCCAGTTCGTGCGCGGGTTTGAGGTTTTTCGGGCTGTCTTCGAAGAAGGCGGTTTCGGGACCGGTCACTGCGTGCTTTTGCATCATGCGGTGAAAGGTAACGAGGTTCGGCTTGGGGATCAGGTCGGCATGGCCGAGATGAAACACATCCTCGAACAGAGGGGTCATCTCCAGCTTGTCAAGAATGCGATAGGCGTGCTGTTCGTCGCCATTGGTGAAGACCAGCTTGCGGCCGGGCAGGGCGGTGATGGCGGCATTCAGGGTCGCATCGGGGACCAGACCGTCCAGCGACACGTCGTGCACCTCATTCATAAAGGCATAGGGGTCGATGTCGTGATAGGCCATCAGCCCGGCCAGCGTCGTCCCGTGCTCATAGAGGTATTTTTTCTGGAGCGTGCGCGCCTCTTCGCGCGGCAGGCCCGTCTGACGCATGACGAAATCGGTCATGCGGCCTTCGACCAGAGCCATGACCTCGGCTTCGGGCGGATAGAGGGTGTTGTCGAGGTCAAACAGCCAGGTGGAAACGTGCGGGAGGTTTTGAACATGCGGGCTCATACCGCCTGTTTCGGCGTTTTCGTTCGCCGTTTCAAGCCCCTTCTCCTCCCCATGCCTGCGGCACAGGGAGGAGGGGTTACGCATCCCGCGTGATCAGTGTGCCCGCGCCGTGCTCGGTAAACAGCTCGACCAGCATGGCGTGCGGGCGGCGGCCATCGAGGATAACCACGGCCTCCACGCCGGCGTCGATGGCGGCAATGGCGGTTTCGAGCTTCGGGATCATGCCGCCGACCGCAACGCCGGTTTCGATCAGGTCCTTGGCTTCCGACACCGTCATCTGACGGATCAGACGCTTTTCACCGTCCAGCACTCCGGCAATATCGGTCAGCAGCAACATGCGCTTGGCGTTCATCTTACCCGCCACGGCCCCGGCCACGGTGTCGGCATTGATGTTATAGGTCGCGCCGTCTTCGGCTACGCCGATGGGGGCGATGACCGGCACATAGTCGTGTTCCAGATCACCGATCAGGGTGCGCAGCAGCTTGTCGTCCACGCGCTTGGGCTCACCCACAAAACCCAGATCGACCACCTGTTCGATCATCGAATCCGGGTCTTTTTTCAGGCGCGTCGCCTTTTCGACGGTGATCAGGCTGGCGTCCTTGCCCGACAGGCCGACACCGCGCACATCGGCTTCCTGTCCGGCGCGCGTGATCCATGAGGCGATTTCCTTGTTCACCGCACCCGACAGCACCATTTCCGCGATTTCCATGGTCGCTTCGTCGGTGACGCGCAGGCCGTCGATAAAGGTTGATTTGACGCCCGCCCGACCCAGCATGGCCGAAATCTGCGGCCCGCCGCCGTGCACGACGATCGGATGGATGCCCAGAAGTTTCAGCAGCACGATGTCCGAGGCGAAGATGCGCGCCGTTTCTTCCTGACCCATGGCGTGACCGCCGTACTTCACCACGACGATTTCGCGGTCGTAGATCTGGATAAAGGGCAGGGCTTCGGCCAAGGTTTTGGCGGTGGCCCAGCCGTTTTCTTCGATGGTTTCGGTCGTGGCGGTCTGAATGATCATTTCAGGAAGACTTACCCCGGTTACACCTGACGGCGTATCAGCAAAAGGTGACAGTACGATGAGCGCGCGCATTACAGGATATGCGACGGCGTGTCATTAGCGTTTTATGCCTGATGCGCCGCAAAATTCAGGCTAGATCATTATGATTTCTGGTAGAAACATAATGATCTAGCTTTTATTTAGCTCCTCGCCGGGCGGTGGCTTCGCCACCTTGGCCGCCGCCTCAATGGCGGTTTGAGCGGAATGATTCCATTTGAAATCATTCCGCTAAGCTAAGGGCTGCAAAGGAGACGCGCCATGACCGACGCTCAGGCTATCATTGCTGAATTGAGGATGCAGGCGCATCCGGAAGGCGGGCACTATGTCGAAACCTTCCGCGATAACCCTTCGGGCGGGCGCGGCGCGTCGTCGTGCATCTATTACCTGCTTCAGGTGGGGGAGCGTTCGCACTGGCATCGCATAGATGCCGTCGAGGTCTGGCACTATTATGCCGGTGCGCCGCTGAAACTCCGCCTGCATCACGAAGGGCGGGGATGGGAGGTGGTGTTGGGGCCGGATGTGCTGAGCGGGCAGAGGCCGCAGGGCGTGGTGACGGTTGGCGGCTGGCAAAGCGCAGAGAGCGTGGGAGACTGGACTCTGGTCGGATGCACGGTCGCGCCGGGCTTTGATTTTGCCGGATTTGAAATGGCCCCGCCGGGCTGGGAACCGGGATAAACCGCACAAATCGCTTCCGTCCGGGTTTGAAACGGTGACCGGGCACCCTATGTCAGAACAAAGGCCTGTTGATCCGTCCGGGCCATCCCCTCGCCACACAGGAGCTACGCGACCGAATGCCAGGAACCCAACCCGAAAGCCATAACGCTTTGTCGGCAGAGTCTACCAAGCCGCATACCCCCGCGCACGCGGTCCTGCCCTTATGGACGCTGGTCGTACCGTTTCTAGGGATGGGGGCCTATCTGGCGCATCTTTCCTATCTTGGGCTGGCGGGTGTGATCGGGGCGGCGATCATCATGATGGGCTGCGTTCTGGCCGCCGTGCACCATGCCGAAGTCGTGGCGCACCGCGTAGGTGAGCCTTTCGGCACGCTGGTTCTGGCCATTGCCGTGACGATTATCGAGGTGTCGCTGATCGTGTCGCTGATGCTGTCGGGGTCAGGCGATACGGCGACTCTGGCCCGCGACACGGTGTTTGCGGCGATCATGATCATCATGAACGGTATTGTCGGCATCTGTCTGCTGGTTGGCGGGGTGCGCCATCACGAGCAGCGCTTTGTGCTCAAAGGCGTCAGTTCGGCCCTGTGTGTGCTGGCGGCCATGGCGTCCCTGTCGCTGGTCCTGCCGAACTTCACCTCCTCTGTGCCGGGGCCGTTCTTTTCGCCGTCGCAACTGATCTTCGTCGCCGTGGTGTCGCTGATCCTCTACGGCGCCTTTGTGCTGGTGCAGACGGTGCGCCATCGCGACTACTTCCTGCCGTCAGGCGAAGGCGACCTGAAACCCGACGTCCATGCCGAGCCGCCGACGCTCAAAGAGACCCTGATCGCCTTTGGCGTGCTGATCGTGGCGCTGGCCGGGGTGGTGCTGCTGGCCAAGAGCCTGTCGCCGCATATCGAAAAGGCGGTGGTGGGCGCCGGTCTGCCGCTGGCCGTGGTAGGGGTGCTGATCGCCGCCCTTGTGCTCGCTCCCGAAAGCTTGTCGGCCATCAAGGCGGCGCGCCGCAATCGCCTTCAGACCAGCCTCAACCTCGCTTTGGGCTCGGCTCTGGCGACCATCGGCCTGACCATTCCGGCGGTCGCGGTCTTAAGCGTCGTCATGGGCTGGCCTCTGTCGCTGGGGCTCGATACCAAGTCGATGGTCCTGCTGCTGCTGTCGTTCGTGGTGTCGATCTTTTCACTGGGCACGGGGCGCACGACCGTGTTGCAGGGCGTGACGCATCTGGTGATCTTTGCCACCTATCTGTTCGTGACCGTGGTGCCGTAAAAACACCCTCCCCGTAGCTACGCTACGGGGAGAGGGCAACAAAAAACCGGCCCAGTTGCCTGAGCCGGTTTTGAAACTTTCAACGAAGTCTCGGGGCTTACTTCTTAAGCCCGTGAGCGTCAGCTCACAGTTACTTCTTAAGGAAACCACCGAACTTGTTGTTGAAGCGCGACACGCGGCCAGCGCGGTCAAGCAGGGTGTTCTGACCACCGGTCCACGCCGGGTGCGTGCGGGGGTCGATGTCGAGGTTCAGGACAGCGCCTTCCTTGCCGTAGGTCGAGCGGGTCTGATAGGACGAACCGTCGGTCAGGGTAACCGTGATCCAGTGATAGTCGGGGTGACCGTCTTTTTTCATCTCTATTAAGTCCTTAAAAACGTCCGGCCAGCAGGGATGCGGACGCGAAGAAAGGGTGAAGCTGTTACAGCGAAGCGCGGCTCATAGCGTAAGCGGCGTTGCGGCGCAAGCCATAACGCATTAAACGCGGGTTTATGACCGCACAGACACCCCCGCACAGCGACGCCGACGCCCTCAATGACCGCCCCGGATCGGGGGCTGAACTGGTAGGGCAGATCACCTCTGCCGCGGCTGGGCGCGAAAAAACGCGCAACCTTAAACCCTTATTGCGCCTGTGGCCCTATATTGCACGGCTGAAGGTCGATGCGGTCTTTGCCATCTTCTTTCTGTTGTTGTCGTCAGGGGCCACCCTGTCGCTGACGGTCGCTTCGCGCTACCTGATCGATAATGGCTTTGGCTCTCAGGACGGGTCGCAACTGAACCTGTGGTTCGGGGTGATGGCCGGGGTGGCGCTGGTGCTGGCTCTGGCGACCGCCTTGCGCTACTTCTACATCACCAAGCTGGGCGAGCGGGTGGTGGCCAATCTGCGCAAGGATGTATTCAACCACATTCTGGGCCTCGATCCCGGTTTCTTCCTGAAAATTCGCACGGGTGAGGTGATTTCGCGCCTGACCACCGATCTTCAGATCGTCGATACCCTGGTGTCTACCTCGATCTCCATGGCGCTGCGCAACGGCATATCGTTCGTCGGCGGCCTGATCCTGCTGATGTTCGTCAGCCCCAAACTGACCCTGTTCGTCCTGTGTATCTTCCCGGTGGTGCTGGTGCCGCTGTTCACCTTCGGCAAGCGGGTAGGGCAGTTGACGCGCCAGACGCAGGACAGCTTTGCTGCCGCCGTCGGCACGGCGGGTGAAACGCTGGACGCGCTGGAAACCGTGCAGGCCTTTGTGCGCGAAGACTATGCGCGCGGCCGCTTTGGCGAGGGTGTGGAAACGGCGTTTCGCCAGTCGCTGAAACGCATGGGGGCGCGGGCTTTGATGACGGCACTGGTCATTTCGCTGGTCTTTGGCGGCATTGCCTTTGTGCTGTGGCTGGGCTCGCGCGCCGTTCTGGCCGGAGAGATGTCGGAAGGGACGCTGATCCAGTTCGTCATGCTGTCGGTGCTGGTCGCCGGGTCGGTCGGCTCTCTGTCGGAAACCTGGGGCGATGTGCAAAAGGCCGCCGGCGCCATGAGCCGCATCGACGAGTTGCTGACGGCACAGCCGACTATCGTCGCCCCCGCCCATCCTCTGCCGTTACCGGAACCGGCGCGCGGAGCGGTGGTGTTTGAGCAGGTCGATTTTGCCTATCCGGCACGCCCGGAACAGCCGGTCCTGAGCGGCTTTTCGCTCAGCGTGCAGCCCGGTGAGACGGTGGCGCTGGTCGGGCCGTCGGGGGCGGGGAAATCGACCGTGTTCAAGCTGCTGCTGCGTTATTACGAGCCCACGACCGGGACGATTGCGCTCGATGGCGTTGATATCGCCAAGGCCGACCCCAAGGCGGTGCGCCGCCGCCTGTCTCTGGTGGCGCAGGACGCCGCCCTGTTCTCGACCTCGCCCGCCGAGAATATCCGTTTTGGCCGCGAAGACGCCACGCCCGAAGAGATACAGACGGCCGCGATGAAGGCGCAGGCGCAGGCCTTTATCGAGGCTCTGCCGCAGGGCTTTGACACGCCTCTGGGTGAGCGCGCCAAGTCGCTCTCCGGCGGGCAGAAGCAACGCCTGTCGATTGCCCGGGCGCTGGTGCGTCAGGCCCCGGTCCTGCTGCTCGATGAGGCGACCTCGGCGCTGGATGCCGAGAATGAGCGTCTGGTGCAGGATGCGCTGAACGAGGCGATGAGCGAGCGCACGACGCTGGTCATCGCCCACCGGCTGGCCACGGTGCTCAAAGCCGACCGCATCGTAGTGATGGACGAAGGCCGCGTGGTCGAGCAGGGGACGCATGAGGAACTGGTGGCGCAGGGCGGGTTGTACGCCCGTTTAGCTGAATTGCAATTCGGGGCCTGAGACTCCTCGCGCGCAACACAGCGGTCGGCATCAATAAATGTTACGGTTGTGTGCAAAATGGTATCATAAGGCCGTAAATCGCGTGATCGGGGATAAAATCTACCCATGCGAGAAAAATTTTCCCTTTTGAAGTCATGTATTTAACGGACTGAATACGTATTCACGTCTTCATATCATTGATATACTGTACGTACAGTTTTATATAGCTGCAACCCGGAACCTCCCCCCATCCGGATGAGTTTGGCCGTCCTCACCCGCACCGGCCGCCTTGGGATCGTGTACCGTGTCAGATGATTTGTTGGACTCCGGAGAGGTTTCCGAAGCGTCGGAAAGCCACCGGGTATGGTTTATCGCAGGGGCCTCGCATGGCCTTGGGCGTGAACTGGTGCGTGCCGCGCTCGAACGCGGCGATTTCGTGGTGGCCACGGGCCGCCGCCCGGAAACCTTTGCCATCGGGTTCGAACACTATGCCCATGCGCTGGTAGCGCTGGCCATGGATTCTGATGACGCCCACGAAGTGCGTGTGGCGGTTGATACGGCCATCCGTTGCTTTGGCCATATTGATATTCTGGTCAATAATGCCTGCGCCAGCCTGATCGGCGCGGTGGAGGAGGCGAGCGACCTCGAAGTGCGCCGCCTGTTTGAGACCAATCTGTTCGGTGTGCTCAATGTGATGCGCGAAGTGCTGCCGCACATGCGCGAACGCCGCCGCGGCCATGTGGTGACGCTGGCGTCTGGTCACCTGGAGCAGGCGGCCGGCTTTGGCCTGACCCACGCGGTGCGCGGGGCGGTGATCGGCCTGTCCGAGTCGCTGACGCAGGAACTGAAACCGCTCGGCATTCAGGTGACGACCGTGGACCCCGGTATGCTAGGCGGCCCCGAAGCCCGCATCATCGCGCGTCAGGTGATCGCGGACTATGACACCCGACTTGGGCCTGCGCGTCTGTGGCAGGAAGAACTGGACGAGATGGTCATGGCCGGTCGGGCGCAAGCCGTGTTGCGCGCCATGGACCTGCCCGAAGCGCCCGGTCATCTGGTGCTGGGCGCGCGCGCCTATGAACGGGCGCTGCGTCGCCTGAGCGCCCTGCAGGCCGAACTGTCGGCCTGGCGTAATCTGAGTTTGTATCAATCCGAGGCCGCGTAAATGACCATCGACACTCTCTCGCCCCCCGTAAAGCGCCCGCGTGGTCGTCCGCGCTCGGAAAGCGCGCGCGAACAGATCCTTCAGGCAACGCTCGACCTGCTGGAGGCTGGGAACCTGCGCGACATCACCGCCGAAGCCATTGCGCGCAAGGCCGGGGTCTCCAAGGCGACCCTCTATAAGTGGTGGCCGAACAAGCTGCATATCGCCTTCGATGCCTTTATGGCGCGTATGAGCGATGAGATCGTCGTGCCGGACACGGGCTCATCGGAGCGCGACTTCCTGATGGCGATGCGCGACGCCATGGCCTTCTATTCGTCGGCGGCCGGGCGCACGCTGGCGCAACTGATCGCCGAAGGGCAGGGGGATGAAACCTTCAATCAGGCCCTGCTGGAAAGCTTCCTCAACCAGCGCCGCGAAGCCGTGGCCACCATCTGGCGGCGGGGCGTCGAGCGCGGCGACCTGCGCAGCGACATCGACATGCAGATGGGTCTTGATCTGATCTATGGCCCGCTGATGTTCCGCTTTCTGGCCGGGCGCTTCCACATGATGAACGCCGAAGAAGCGGATAAGCTTATCGGGATGGTCTTTCGCGGCATTGCGCCGGTGACGCAGCCCGTCAGTGCCGCTGAATTGATCGAGGCCTGATCCCGCTTCAAACAAAAAGCCGCGCAGAGACGGCTCTGCGCGGCTTTTTGTTTGAAGGACTGACGGCTCACTTCGCCAGTTGCAGCTTTTCCAGCAGTTGCGGATAGAGGTCGTGATTGGCGGCCAGCATTTCGCCGGTGATCAGCGGCGACTGATCGCCGTCCAGCGAGCCGATCTTGCCGCCGGCTTCGGTGATCAGCAGCGTCCCGGCGGCCATGTCCCACGGCTTAAGCCCGCGTTCCCAATAGCCATCCACCTGACCCGCGGCCACCATGGCGAGGTCGAGCGAGCAGGCCCCCAAGCGGCGGATACCCGCCGTGCGCTGCATAATCTGATGCAGTTCTTTCAGGGCTTGCGCATGGCCGGTCTTGCCAACAAACGGCAGGCCGGTGGCGATCAGGCTGTCTTCCATCACCTTGCGCGCCGAGACGCGCAGGCGGCGGTCATTGTGATAGGCGCCCTTGCCCTTTTCGGCCCAGTAGAGGTCGTTGGTGATCGGGTTATAGGTTACGCCCGCGACGATCTCTCCATCGCGTTCCAGCGCCACGGTGCAGGCAAACACCGGGATGCCGTGCATGAAGTTGGTGGTGCCGTCGATGGGATCGACGATCCAGCGGTGCGTCTTGTCCGTGCCTTCGCGCAGGCCCT
>NZ_JAIWNX010000077.1 GCF_020217185.1 Asticcacaulis sp. | reverse complement strand
GTTCTTCCCCCAGAAAGCCGTAGCCGGGGCGCAGACGGGTCAGCTCCTCGAACAGGGCGGCTTCGACGCGCTTGTCGGCGGCGGTAACGAAGTCGCCGGGGCCTTTGCGCGACACCTGAAGCTCGCTGATTTCGCCGAAGTCGCGGGACACGCCCTTGCACGCCTTGCGGATGGCGGCGACCATGGCCTGAATGAGGGCGGATTGGATTACCACGGCTTATTCCTTTAAGTTTGGCGGACGTGAGATTGCCGCCCTAACTAAAAAGCCACTCCAGGGCGAAGATCCGCTCAGGAGAACGGAGGAATGGCCCTGAAGTGACAATACTCAAGTCACGAAAAACGTACCGGCACCTACACCGGGACTTTTTCGTGAGATCAATCGGCGCGGCGCATATATTCGCCGGTTTCGGTCGAAACGACGATGCGCTCACCCGTGCCCATGAACGGCGGGATCATGACGCGCATACCGTTGGAGGCCTTGGCGGGCTTGTAGGAAGACGAGGCGGTCTGACCCTTGATGGTCGGCTCGGTTTCGATGACTTCGAGCACCACCGTGTCGGGCAGGCTCATGCCGATCGGCTTGCCTTCGTGGGATTCGATAACAACGATCATGCCGTCGTGCAGGAAACGGACCTGATCTTCGCCGACCCAGTCCTTCGACAGCGAAATCTGCTCGTAGTTTTCCTGATCCATGAACACCAGCATGTCGCCATCTTCGTAGAGGTACGAGTGATCGCGTTGCTCCAGCACGGCGCGCTCAACCGTATCGTCGGAACGAAAGCGCTCGTTCAGCTTGGTGCCGGTGACGAGGTTCTTCATTTCGACCTGGGCAAAGGCGCCGCCCTTACCGGGCTTCACGTGCTCGGTCTTCACGACGGCCCACAGACCGTTCTGATATTCGAGGATCATGCCCGGTTTGATGGTATTGGCGTTGATTTTCATGGATTCGACTTGTCAAGGAGCGAGCGCACAGGCCCAGAAGAGTTTGCGCGCGTTACTACACGCTTACCCCAGACGAGGCAAGGGGGCCGCGAAGCCGCAGCGGGAATCGACTTTTTATACGAGCCAGCGCATGGTAACGCCGATTGAGATAGAGAGGAGTGCGACATGCTTAAGCCGACGGGTATAGCCCTCATGGCCCTTCTGACCCTGACAGCCTGTGGCAAGACTGAAAAGCAGGGCGAGGCCGGTGAGGGTTATGGCGCTCAGTCTGAGGCCGTCGCCGACAAGGGGGTGCAGGCCCTGTCGTGCGAAACGCCGGTGGCCAAATCGGCCACGGCGGCACAATTGCTCAAGGCCTTTGCCGGTCAGTCGCGCGAAGAAACCGTGCCTGGGCCGGAAGGCACGACCGAAAGCGCCGTCGTCCTCTATCCCGACGATCCGGCGCGCAAGGTGGTGGTCACCTTCTGGGACGAAGCCAAGACGCAGGTGGCTGATGTGCGCATCGGTCGCGGTGCAGTGCAGTGGTACGGCCCCGGCAATATCCGCATTGGCTCTGCGCTGAAAGCGGTCGAGGCGGCCAATGGCAAGGGGTTCGATCTCTATGGTTTTGACTGGGACTACGGCGGCTATGCGGCGGACTTCAAGGGCGGTACGCTCGGCATGATGTCGGGCGACTGCGTACTGAGCCTGCGCTTCGCGCCGCCGGAAGGCCACACCGGTCAGTTGACCAGCGATATTGTCGGCGACACGCAGGTGGCGTCCTCCAACCCCAATATGCAGGCGCTGCAACCGGTCATCGTCGAAATGTCGGTCGGCTGGCCGTCACCATCGGCGGCGGTGGAGTAAGACGCGCGCTGCGCTCTGGTTGACTGTGGGCGGGACCCTTTGTATCCCCTCACTCAGGGGTAGGGCATGTCAGTCGAGAAAATCTTTCGTAGCTCGAAATACGACCGGCAAGAGATCATCCTGCCGCTGCTTGGCTGTGTGGTTTTTTTTCTGCTGGGGCTGATCTTTTCTACAGACGAGCGCCTTTCACTGCGCCTGCTTACATGCGGCATGAGCCTAAGCGGTGCGCTGGTCTTAGGGGTTACCTATATCAGCAGCTACTTTGCCTATCTGAAACTTGATGCTGAGGCCGTCGAATGGCGGGCCGCCTTCAAGGTGCACAGATTGCGACGGCAGGAGGTGCTCGGTTGGGGCCTCAGAACCTCTGAGTACGGAGCCCATATAGTAGTCCGGACCATAGACGGCGACGGGTGGCATATAAAGGTGTCCTTATTTGGCGGCGCGCAAACCGCCCTTGCGGACTGGCTGAACGGGCTGCCCGATCTGGAGGCCACGGACGAGACGTTCAAGAACAGGGCACTGCTCACCAACCCTGCCTTTGGTCCGACCGAGGTTCGTGAAGCGCGGATCTATAATCATAAAGCGTTTCTTGGCGTCCTCTCAGGCCTCTCCGGCATGGTGGCCTTCTGGACGCTGATCAGCGGCTATCCGCCCGTTCGGGTGATTGCCGTGCTTATTCCGCTGCTGGTATGTGGGCTGCCAGCTCTGTCGGGTGGGCGCTGGTCGTTTTTCGGCCAACCTCGCCGTACCTTGCCCGTCTGGCATATAGCGGTCTGGCCCGTGGTGACGACAGCACTGGTCGCTTATTTCCGGTTTGAGCCCGTCGATGAGGCAGCGATCTTGGGAAGCGCTCTGGTCGCGGCGCTCGGTTTGCTGATCTTACAAAAAATGGGGGATAGTCGCGTCATAAGTTGGCTGATCCTGCCCGTAAATCTGATCTACGCCTTCAGTGCGCTCACCCTGGCCAACGGCGCCTATGAGACGGCGCCCCCGCAGTCTTTTGAAACGGAGGTGCTAAGCAAGACGTCCGGACGCTATGGGGCCAAGTTTGTACGCGTGGAGGCTTGGGGGCCTGTAACGCAGGTCCGCAAGTTGCCTATTGGAACGCAGACCTATCGCAAGACCGAACCGGGGGACACCCTGTGCCTGACGCTCTACACCGGTGCGCTGGGCTGGCAGTACTATGACTGGAGGCGGTGTGGCCCTAAATCGCCGCCAGCAGCGCCCTGACGCCGGCGTCCGGGCCGTCCGGATGGGTCCAGACGGCTGCGGATACGGCGATAAAGTCGGCTCCGGCGGCGGACACTTCGGCCGCATTTGCTGCGGTGATGCCGCCAATAGCGACGCAGGGCACTTCCATCGTCTCCTGCCAGATGGTCAGGGTGTCCAGCTCGGCCATGTATTCGACCGTCTTGGTGGCGGTGGGATAGAAGGCCCCGAAGGCGACGTAGTCGGCCCCGGCCTCGGCGGCTTCCATGGCCAGATGGCGGCTATTGTGGCAGGTGACGCCGATCATGGCCTCGGCCCCCAGCCGCTTGCGCGCCTCCTTATAGGGCGTGTCGGACTGACCCACGTGCACGCCGTCAAGACGCAGTTCCTTCGCCAGATCGACATGGTCGTTCATCAGAACCGCCGTGCCGCGCCGGTGGGCGACCGGCGTGATCAGCCGCGTCAGCGCGCGGATTTCATCCAGTGACACGTCTTTGAGGCGGATTTGCAGGGCCGGGACCGGGCCAGCCGACAGGGCGTCGTCCAGAGCGCGCGCAAAGGCGGCGTGGTCGGCAATGCGGGGTGGGGTGATGAGGTAGAGTTGCGAGGTCATCGCCTCGTCCTGCCCCAAAAGCGGGCCGGGGGCAAGTTTTTCATCCCGTACGCTTCGCCTCAGGGGAGGAGGATATCAGAGATTGCCAAACGTGTTGCGCAGCAGGGCCATCTGATCCAGCACCGGATTGGTCTGCGGCTTGTCCGCCTCGGCTTCGACGAACATGCGGCGATCGAGGTGCGAGATGCGGTCATACAGGCGGTTGGAACGGTCCAGCAGTTCCAGCAGGCCCTGCGGCAGCACCTTGAGCTGGTCGCCATATTCGCTCTGGGCGGCGGCCGACAGGCGATACTTTTCGTCGCAGGCGTCGGTGGCTTCCATATCGCCTTCGCGCACGGCGCGCTGCACCAGCAGCCACGAGGCGATCTGCATCAGGCGCGTCGTCAGGCGCATGGACTCACCGGCATAGAGCAGGGCGTCTTCGCGGCTCAGGATGCGCGAGTCGCGGCGGCCATCGCCGTCCAGATAGGAGGCCGTTTCTTCCACCAGACCCATACCTTCGCGGAAGGTCCGGTCGAACAGGTCCGAACGGGCAAAATCACGCACGAGGTCCGCACGCTGGGACAGGGAAACTACGGCACCGGTATCGGACATGGCTGGCCTTCGGAAAATCTCAAAACACACAATACGTAAGGGGCGCAAACGGCACCCCTGAGGTCACTGATCGTCCTGCAACGGGCGTGCCACCCGAAGCGACAGGACGGGGCGCGCACCTGCCACGCCGAACCCTAACAAAGCCCTAACTCCCCTTGAAGGAGAACAGGGCTTCCGCCGCGCTGCGACCACTCTGCTTGGAGTCGAGCATGGTCCGGGTACGCACGATTTCGGCCTCAAGCGCGCCGATGCGCTCCTTGAGGTCGATGACCGAATAACCGCTCAGATCCTCACGGATCAAGGCATTCAGCGGCCCGCCCGGCCCGGTGCCTGAGCGAAAAGCGGGGGTAAACGCTTCCTCGTCCGACATGCGGCGTCTCCTCTGGGGTTATATCACGGGTTGGAAACCTTTGCAGCCAGCGCGCGAACCGTTGCGCTGGCCGTAAATGTCTCTACATGTCCTATAAAACCCCCACGGGGCGAAGAAAGCAAGCGGCACGGTTGATCATGAAAGCTATTCTCATCCGCGAAGGCGGCCACTGCGCCGATGATCTGTATGTGGGCGATGTGCCGCGTCCCGAAGTGGGGCGGGGACATGTGTTAATTCGGGTCAGCCACGCCGGCGTAAACCGCCCCGACATCCTGCAAAGGCAGGGCAGCTACCCGCCGCCGCCCGGTGCGTCGCCGATTATGGGCCTTGAGGTCGCCGGGATGGTCGAAACCGTCAACAGCGACGAAAATCTGTGGAAAGCGGGCGACCGCGTGTGCAGCCTGGTCAATGGCGGCGGCTATGCCGAATTCGTCAGCGTCGATGCCCGCCACCTCCTGCCCGTGCCGCGCGGTCTGAGCGAGGCCGAAGCGGCGGGCCTGCCCGAAGTGTGCCTGACCGTCTATGCCAATCTGATGGAGCACGGCGCTTTGCAGGCCGGTGAGACCGTGCTGGTCCACGGGGCCAATTCCGGTATCGGTTCGATGACGGTGATGATGGCAAAAGGGTTTGGTGCGCGCGTCATCGCCACCGTGCGCGGGGCGGAGCGGGCGGCGTGGGTAAAGGCACTGGGGGCCGATCACGTGATCGACACAAGCGACAGTGATTTTGTCACCCCGGTCAAAGACCTTGGCGGGGCCGATGTGGTGCTCGATATCATGGGGGGCGACTACACGCCCAAAAACATCCTGTGCCTCAAGCATAGTGGGCGCATCGTGCAGGTCGGTATGATCCGCGGCAACACCACCGAAATCGAGTTGCCGCGCCTGATGCAGAAACAGGGCGTACTCACCGGCTCGATGCTCAGGCCGCGCAGCGCCGACGAAAAGGCCCGCCTTAGCGCGGCAGTGGCCGAACGGGTGTGGCCGCTGATCGAAGGCGGGACCATCCGTCCGGTGCTGGCCAGGGTGTTCGACGCCGCCGACGCCGGGGCGGCGCAGGCCTATCTCGATAGTGGCCAGCATACGGGCAAGGTGGTGCTGAGGTGGTGAACCGGCTACCCGTTTTGTCGCTGATAATCCTATTCCCTTCGATGAAAAATCGGTCTATAGCGATGACAAGAATCCCCTCACGCCCGGTCGCAAAGGCCGGGCGTAGCTATTTGTGAGACTGAATATGGCCGATATCCTGATGCCGAAAGCGACCGCCGTGTGGCTGGTCGATAATACCAGCCTCTCGTTCGAGCAGATCGCCGATTTCTGCGGCCTGCACCTGCTCGAAGTGAAAGGCATTGCCGACGGCGAAGTGGCGCGCGACATCCGCGGGGCCGACCCGATCGCCAATGGTCAGTTGACCCGCGAAGAACTGGACAAGGCGGAAAAGACCCCGTCCTACCGTATGCAGGCGCAAAAGAGCCGCCACGCCGAACTGCTCAAGCCGCAAAAGAAGGCCCCGCGCTACACGCCAGTGTCGCGCCGTCAGGACCGCCCGGACGCCATCTACTGGTTCGTCAAGAACCACCCGGAAGTCACCGACGCGCAGATTTCCAAGCTGCTCGGCACCACCAAGACCACGATTGAGCAGGTGCGCAACCGTACCCACTGGAACGCCGCCAACCTCAAGCCGGTGGACCCGGTGACGCTGGGCCTCGTCTCGCAGATCGAGCTGGACGCCGCCGTCAGAAAGGCTGCCGAAGTGAAGCGCAAGCAGGCCGAAAAGCTGGGCATCCCGCTGGACGATCCGTCGCTGCAACCCGCCGCCCCGGTCGTGGTGCCGTTCGACGACGAAGAAGAGACCTTCTCGCGCAAGGCCGACCTGACGGTCGAAGACGTCTTCGGCTCGGCCCCGTCCAAGCCCGTCCACGACGAGGAAGACGACGAATACTGAGTCCGAATAACAGAAAACAGAAAGGGGCGCAGGGCCAAAGCCCTGCGCCCCTTTCTGTTTTCGGCTTGTCATAAAACCACTACCAAGTCTTCAAACCGCCGTCACACAACCGTCGGAAGAAGGGCCACCGAAGATAATTCAGAGGGGCTCCCCGCATGTCCGATTCCAAGCTGACCGGCCGTCACAGCGACGGTGATCTTGAGTTCAACACCTCGGCCAATCCGTCGCTGAGCGACGTGATCGCTGAGCGCCAGTCGCGCCGTCAACTGCTGGGCGGCATGGTGGCCGTGGCCGGTCTGTTTGGCCTGAGCGCCTGCGGCGGCAGCGACGACAACAAATCGGCGGCCGTCATCAATGCCGGTCAGGTCGGGGCTTCGACCTCGGGCCGCGTCGTCACGCTCAACGGCAGCGCCACCCAGGCGGCGAGCCTGAGCTGGACGCAGGTCGCCGGTCCGTCGGTCACCCTGAGCAACGCCAATACGCCCAACCCGACCTTTATCGCGCCTTCGGTCGCCGGGACCACCAATCTGGAATTCCGTCTGACCGCCGTCGATGGTCAGGGCCGCAGCACCTATCAGGACACGCTGGTCACCATCAACCCGGCGCAGCTCGGCTTCACCGCCGTGGCCAAGAACAAGAACGATATCGTGACCGTGCCGGAAGGCTATTCGGTCAGCGTGCTGTACCGCATGGGCGACCCGATCCTGTCGGGTGTGGCGGCCTTTGCCAATAACGGCACCGACACCAACTTTGCCGGTCGCGCGGGCGATCACCACGACGGTATGGCCTTCTTCGGTCTGGCCGCTACGGGCACGGCGCGCGATGCCAACAGCTCGACGCGCGGCCTCCTGGTTATGAACCACGAGAATATTTCCGAGCAATATCTGCATATTAATGGCCCGACATTGGTTTCTGGCGCGCGTCCGGAAGCCGAGGCGTTGAAGGAAATCGAAGCCCACGGCGTCAGCGTCGTCGAAGTCATGCAGTCGGGCGGCACCTGGACCTATGTGCAGGGTGGGGCGCTCAACCGCCGCATCACGCCGAATACGCCGATGACACTGAGCGGCCCGGCGCGCGGCGATGCGCAACTCAAGACCGTCTTTTCACCCGAAGGCACCATGGCGCGCGGCACGATCAACAACTGCGCCAACGGCGTCAATGCCTGGGGCACCTACCTGACCTGCGAAGAAAACTGGGCCGGCTATTTCCGCCGCGCGTCGGGCGACAACGCCAACCGCAGCGCCAAATCTGTGGTGGCGCTGAACCGCTACGGCCTGTCGCAAGGGGCCGCCGGGGCCAATAACTGGGCCACGGTGACGGCTGCCAACGCGGCCGATCAGTGGAAGTTTTCCAAGTGGAACACCACGGTCGATACGACCAAGGCCGCGGACGGCACGGGTGATTACCGCAATGAAGCCAACCAGTACGGCTGGGTGGTCGAAATCGACCCCTATGACGCCAATTCGGTGCCGCGCAAGCGCACGGCGCTGGGCCGCATGGGTCACGAAGGCGCGTGGCCGGCCAATTTTGTGGCGGGCCGCAAGCCGGTCTTCTACATGGGCGACGATTCGCGCGGCGAATATTTCTATAAGTTCGTGTCGGCCACGCCGTGGTCGGCGGCGGACGCCAACGCCACGGATCGTCTGGCCATCGGGGACAAGTATCTCGATAACGGCACGCTTTATGTGGCGCGCTTCGACGCCACGGGTCAGGGTGTGTGGCTGCCACTCGTCTTCGGTACGGGCGTGCTGACGGCGGCCAACACCACCTATGCCTTCGCCAATCAGGCGGACGTGCTGATCAATACCCGTCTGGCGGCTGATGTTCTCGGCGCGACCAAGATGGACCGTCCGGAGTGGGCGGCGGTTAACCCGGCCAATGGCGAGGTCTATCTGACCCTGACCAACAACAACGCCTCGAACCGCCCGCTGACCGGCACCAATGCCGCCAACCCGCGTCACTATAATGACCCAAGGGGGACGACCAATAACTTCGGCAACCCGAACGGCCACATCATCCGCCTGCGCGAAGCGGGCGACAATGCCGAAGCCACCAGCTTCCAGTGGGACATCTACGCCTTCGGGGCCGGGGCCGATTTGGATGCGACCCATATCAATATCTCCGGCCTTGACGCGACCAACGACTTCTCGAGCCCCGACGGTCTGTGGTTCTCGCGCAGCAGCAATGCCGGTGGTCTGGTTAATCCGCTGCTGTGGATCCAGACGGACGACGGGGCCTATACCGACGTCACCAACTGCATGATGCTGGCGGCCATGCCGGGGCGTGTCGGCGACGGCGGTGCGCGCACCATTACCAATACGGGCACGGGCGGCGCGACGGCCACGCAGAGCACCTTTGTGGGCAAGGCCCCGGGGATGCAACTGCGCCGCTTCCTCGTCGGGCCGAAGGAGTGCGAAATCACCGGCATCGATTCGACGCCGGATGGTCGTACCCTGTTCGTCAATATCCAGCATCCGGGCGAAGGCGGTACGCCGACGACCCCGTCCTCTAACTGGCCCTACAGCCAGTCGGGCACCACGGCGGGTCGTCCGCGTTCGGCCACCATCGTCATCACCAAGACGGACGGCGGCGTGATCGCGCTGTAAAATCATATTATACGACTAAAGTAGGCCGGATGCCGCAGGGTGTCCGGCCTTTTTGCGTTTGACCGGCGGGGGCGGGCGGGGTTAGCGTTAGCGCTAACAATAACACACAGGGAGTTATTACCATGCGACGACACTGGCTTGCCGGCCTTATCGCGCTCAGCCTGCCTATGGCGGCTCAGGCACAGGACAAACCCATTTTGGCTGACGTGTTCCGCGACCATGCCGTGCTTCAGCGCGACCGGCCCGTCCCCGTCTGGGGCGAGGCCAAGCCGGGCGAGACGGTGACGCTGAGCTTCGGCTCTGCCCGCGTGACGGCGCTGACCGACGCGACCGGGCATTGGCGCGCCGAACTGCCCCCCCTGTCAGCGGGCGGCCCCTATGTGCTGACCGCCTCGGCCGGCGCGGTGAAGCAGACCGTGTCCGATGTGCTGGTAGGCGATGTCTATCTTTGTTCCGGTCAGTCGAACATGGAATGGAACCTGAAGGACACGATCGGCGCGGCGGAGCAGATCGCCACCTCGCAGAACCCGACCATCCGCATGATGACGGTGCAGAAGACGCAGGCCTTCACGCCGCAATCGCACTTTCTCGCCCCGACCGAATGGCAGACGGCGTCCCCCGCCACCACGCCCAACTGGTCAGCCGTGTGCTATAATTTCGCCCGTGATCTGCAAACCCACGTCAATGTGCCCATCGGCCTGATCAATGCCTCATGGGGCGGGTCGAAGATTCAGCCGTGGATGAGCCGCGCCGCCCTGCAAAAGATCGGCGGTTATCAGGCCGATCTCGATGTGCTCGACACCTATGCCGCCGATCGCAGTCAGGCGGCGCAGGTCTATGGCCAGACCTATATCCGCTGGTGGCAGGCCGCAGGCG
>NZ_JAIWNX010000076.1 GCF_020217185.1 Asticcacaulis sp. | reverse complement strand
GGCCGGGGACACCCTGGGCGGTGACGCCGCAGGCCCTGACCGGCTGGGCCGCCGTCCCCGATGTCAGCCGCAATTTCGAGGACTGGGGCGTCAAGGCCCTAAGCGACTACAACGGACCGCTGTGGTACGCAGTTACGGTCAAACTGACGGCTGAAGAGGCGAAACAGGGGGCGACGCTCAGCCTGGGGGCCATCGACGATATCGACCTGACCTTTGTGAATGGCCTCGCCGTCGGCTATACCTCGGCCCCGGCCGATGCGCGCCATTACAAGCTTGCGCCGGGTACGCTGAAGGCCGGGGACAACGTCATCGTCGTGCAGGCCGTTGATCTGTGGGCCAAGGGCGGCATGTTCGGCGACGCCGTGCGCGAGCTGCGGCTGGCCAACGGCACGGCCAAGCCCTTGCAGACCGGCTGGCGCTATTGGCAGCCGCCGCAAAACGTGCGCTTCCCGCCGACCGCGCCGTGGGACCCGACCGGCGGTTTGATCACCCTGCATCAGGCGATGATTGCCCCCATCGGGCCTTACGCCCTGACCGGAGCGCTGTGGTATCAGGGCGAGTCCAATACCGGCGAAGCGGCTAAGTACGAGGCGCTGATGGCCGGGCTGATGGCCGACTGGCGGCAGCAGTTCGGGCCGGACACAGCCTTCCTGTTGGTGCAACTGGCCAATTTCGGGACCATCCCCACGGCGCCCGTCGAGTCCGGCTGGTCAGGGGTGCGTGAGGCGCAACGCCGCGCCGCACTGAATGACAAGCGCGCCGCCTATGCCGTTACCATTGACATCGGCAATCCGCTCGACATCCACCCGCGTGACAAGCTGACCGTGGGCAAGCGCCTGTCGCGTGCGGCGCAAAGCCTGATCTATAAGGCCTCACTGTCGCCCTCCGGTGGCGTGCCGATCGAAGCCACCCGCGCCAACGGGCAGGTAAGCGTGCGCTTCGCTCACCTCGACGGTGCGTTGAAAACCAGCGATGGACAGGCGGCTGTGCGCTTTGAACTGTGTGGCGAGGGCATCGGAAGCTGTCAGTACGCCGAGGCTCGCCTGACCGGTGACGCGCTGGTGCTGAGCGGGCCTTCGGTGGCTTCGGCCACCCGCGTACGCTACTGCTGGGGGGACTCGCCGGTGTGCAATCTCACCGACGCCACTCTGCCAGTCAGCCCGTTCGAAATAGCGGTCAAGTAGCGAACAGGCTCCTGAACCCGGTTGGTTTGCAACAAAAAACGCCGGAGGTGTCCCCTCCGGCGTTCGTGTTTCAAAAAGCCATCACCCCCCGTCACTGGAGAGTCTCATACGTTCGTTCCTGTCGCAGAGTGGCTTTGATGGTGTCGATTTCATCCTTCAGTTTCAACTTCTTACGCTTAAGTTCCTTGAGATAGAGCGAGTCCGCCGAAGGCGAACGCGATTCGCGGGCGATGGTGTCCTTGAGGACCTGATGACGGTGATCAAGTTCACGCACTCTCGCTTCGATGCTCATGAGCTATCTCCTTTGCTCGTAAGACTGGGCCGGAAGAGGATACTGCCGACCGGAACCCCATCCCTTTTCCCACATGCTCCGTGGTCGGATCGAGGCCTGAACACGTATAGGGAACACCCAAAACGCTTTACTGTGTAATCACGATCCATTACATCCGATCACGGATTTGCGAGATTCATATTTAGTAAAAGCTTAATCTTATGAGCCACTTATTGTGGCAACAAAAAGGACGCGCGGCAATGGCGGAAGCTAATCAAAGACTTATCGTAGCCATATCCGGGGCGTCCGGTGCGGTCTATGGTATCACCGCACTGCGAATGCTGCGTGAGCTTAAGATCGAAAGCCATCTGGTGGTGTCGCGCGCGGCGGCCCTGTCCCTGAATGCCGAAACCGACCTGACGATTGGCGATCTCAACGCCCTGGCCGATCAGGTGCATAAGGTCGGCGACATCGGGGCGACGATTGCTTCGGGCTCTTTTCGCACACTGGGGATGCTGGTCGCCCCGTGCTCGATCAAGACGATGAGCGAAATTACCACGGGCGTGACCTCCAACCTGATCAGCCGGGCCGCCGATGTGGTCCTGAAAGAGCGGCGGCGACTGGTGCTGATGGTGCGCGAAAGCCCGCTGCATCTGGGGCATCTGCGCACCATGACCGCCGTAACCGAGATGGGGGCCATTGTCGCCCCGCCGGTGCCGGCCTTCTACACCCGCCCGCAGTCCTTGCAGGAGATGGTGGATCAGAGCGTGGCGCGGGCGCTTGACCTGTTCGGCCTCGAGGCCCCGATGACGCGCTGGAGCGGGCTCAAGGGTGAGTGACTCAGGCACGACCTTCTGGGACTGGGCGCTGACCGCCTATGCGGGCGACGGCGTGCCGTCAGTGTGCCTTGAGTTACAGGACACGCACGGGCAGAACGTACCGCTGGTGCTGTTTGCTGTGTGGGCCGGGGTGCGCGGCGTGGCGCTGGACGAAGAGACGGCGGAGGCGGCGGTCGATATATCGCGCGCCTATGCCGATACAGTCGTCGTGCCGTTGCGCAGCATCCGTCAGCGGATGCGCGCGGTGGTCGGGGACATGGACGACGCCCACCGCGAAGCCTTGCGCACACGCATCAAAGGGCTGGAGATCGAGGCCGAACGCGCTCAGATGGAAGCTTTGGCGGCATTGGTCGGGGGCGGCTCGGCTGAACCGGAAAAGGCGGCGCGCGACAACCTGCTGGCCGTGGCGCGGCTATGGGCGGGGGTTGTGCCGCGAAATCCGCTGAATGCCTTCTGCGATGCCCTTTCGGAGCGCGGTTTTTTGAGGTATAATGCTTAACATTCACAGGCCGTCCGGTGCATACACGGGAACAGCCTGGCCCTTTCAGAATGTCCCATTCAGAACGAACCGGAGCTGGTCCACATGCACGATGACAGCAATATCCGCGCTCTTTTCCGTCCCGACTCGCTGCAACTGGTGAAAAACACGCCGGTCGAATCGAGCAGCGACCTCGAACGCCGGGTGATCCATCGTGAAGACCTTGATCACAGCAATCTGGAACTGGTGACCGAAGAGGCGCTGGAATACCAGAAGGACGACCTGGAACCCGTCCTGCGCGAAACCGATCCCGCCATCGCGTCCCTGCCGCTGGATGCCGAAACGGTCAATCTGCGCACGCAACTGGCGCACCTGCGTCAGGAGCATAAGGATCTCGATGATTCGATTTTGGCGCTGGAAACCATGCCCCTGCCGGATCAGATCCTGATTGCGCGCCTGAAGCGTAAGAAACTGGCCGTGCGCGATCAGATCAGCACGCTGGAAGACCGCATCCGCCCGGACATTATCGCCTGATATCTCCTCCCCATTGCGGCGCAAAGGGGAGGAGGGTTGAGGCCTAGTCCTGATTGCGCTGGCGGCCGCCGATGGCTCCGGCCACGGCGCCGATAAAGGCACCGATCAGCAGCGACAGGAAGCTGTAGATCATCACCTTGGCCCACGCCTTGCGCGCCTCGTCGGCGGCTTCGAGCGTGGCGTCGCGGGCGGCCTTGGCCTGAGCCAGAACCGTATCGACGCGCGCCGAGGCATCCGCTTCGCTGAGATTGGTGCGCGCCGCGATCAGTGAGGCCAGATAGGCCTTGTCCGCCGGTGACACATCGCCGTGCTCAATACCGTAGCTAAGAATGCGCCCGGTTTCGGCGGTCACATCCGGCAGGGTCTGACCCGCCGGCGCCCCCGCAACGGATGCGGTGGGATTGGCCGAGGCGCGGTACAGCATGTCGGTATAATAGGCCGTTGTCGGATCGCTCCTGTCGCCCGAAGCGGCCCCGGCAGCGACGGTGGCCCCGGCTTGCACGCCGGAACCCACAACCGCACCGGCGACGCTTGCCAGTACGGCAGCCGTGAACAGAGTCGCGACGGCCCAGGCGAGGAAGCCTTGCGCCGTATCGCGGAAGAAGGCTTCGTCCTTATCGACGCCGACATAGGTCTTGCGCAGGCGTCCCGCCAGATAGCCACCCAGCGCCGAAGACAGCCACTGCATGACGATCAGCCAGATGGCCGCACCGACGGTCAGCCTGGCGGCGGTTTCACCCATAGATTCCCACGGGGACACCGAGGACAGGCCCAGCCCTTGCCCCAGCATTAGCAGCATCAGGGACAAGGCCGCCGCGGCGGCCGCTCCGGCCAGAATCGACGGCCAGCAGGCCCCGGAACCGGGCGTCACCTCGTAATAATCGTCTTCATAAAGGTCCGCCTGTGCGGATTGAACCGCCGGATCGAGCGCTTTCATGTGATGCCCTCACTCAGCGGAACAGAAGCGCCAGCAGGATGATGACGGGGATCGGCACCCCCAGAAGCCACAGCAGAACGGCACGGCCCATGATCGTATCTCCCTATGATGATCGGTCTCCTCAGCTTGGGCTTTTCGCGGTGGGTTTGCTGTGCCGGAAAGCGAGCCGTTTGTAATTTCACCGTAAAGGGGACTTGCGGTTTCATCTTGCCGGGCGCGCTGTGGACCGCTACCAGCAATACCGGAGGTGCCCTATGCTCAACCGTGTCGAAGACGGCGTTTTCATTACCACGCTCAAGGTGCGCGATTCCGAATGCGACGCGCAGGGCGTGGTCAATAACGCCAACTATCTGGTCTATATGGAATATGCGCGGCACGAATTTCTGGAGCATCAGGGCGTCAAGTTCGCCGATCTGATCCCGCAGAACATCTTCCTGATGACCTCGCACATGGAGATCGACTTCGTGAACTCGCTTACCGGCGGGCAGGTGTTCGAGGTGCGCTCAAAGGTGCGGCGCGAACGCGCCAAGATCATATTCGATCAGCAGGTGGTGCGCGTCGCCGATCAGGCCGTGTGTATCCGCGCGCGCGTCGATGTGATTTGCAAGGTCGACGGCCGCCTGACGCGCGGTGAGTGGTTTGACGCCTATATGCCGGTTTAAAGGAGCGCCTGATGCGTATCGTGTCTCAGGGATCGAATCGCGGAGGCGTCTATAATGAAGACGCGCTGGGGGCAGCGGGCGACGCCGTGTGGCTGCTGGATGGGGCCACGTCGCTGGGGCCGTCGCGCATGGCGGGGACCAGCGACGCCGCGTGGTTTGCGCACTTCGTTTCAGACAGGCTGGCCGACACGACCGGCAGCGTGCATGAGCGCCTGAGCGCGGCCATCGAGGCGGCGCGGACGGTTTATGAGGCGGCTGGCCCCTTGCCCGACGCCCCGTGGGCCATGCCATCGGCGGGGGCCGCGGTGATGCGACGTGAGGGGGACACGCTGGAAATCGGCGTGCTGGGTGACGTCAAGGTGTGGCTGATCGCCCCGGACGGCGCGGTGACGGCCCTGCCGGGCGGTGAGGTGCTGGAAGCGCTCGATGCGGCAGCACTTGAGCGACTGGTCGCCATGCGCGCCGAACAGGGACCGATCGGACTGAAGGCGGCGCGGTCCCAGCTTGATCCGCTGTTGCGCGATAACCGCTCGAAAATGAATAGGCCGGGCGGGTATTGGGTGTTGAGCCTCGATACGGCCTGTCTGGCGGGGATGCAGGTCGCGCGCGTCCCGGTGGCCGGCGTGCACTCTGTGCTGATGGCTACGGACGGTTTTTACGACCTGTGGGGGGCCTATGGTGTGCCCTTTGCCGAGGTGCGGGAGGGGCTAAAGGCCGGGCAGGGGGACGCGCTGATCGAGCGCTTACGCAACATCGAACGCGCCGATCCGGAAGGGCTGCGCTACCCGCGTTTCAAGCCGCATGACGACGCCAGCTGGGTGCTGACCGAAATATAAAAGGACGATGCGGTTCGCAACCGACGGCCAGCACGTGCCCTTTTTCGGTCGATTTTTGCCTTATCAATCAAAGGGCGTGGCGGAAATGGGTGGATTCGTGAACAGAAAGGTTTTCGATGACGCGTTTAAAATCCGGGGCCCTGCTTGTGGCGATCCCCCTTATGCTGTCCGTGACGGCCTGTGCCAGCCACAAGTACGTCGATGACAAGATTACGGCGACCAATGGCCGCATCGACCAGCAGGAGACCCGTCTCACGCAACTCGATCAGACGACGCAGGAGGCGTTGAGCCGCGCCACGGCGGCGGGCAAGCTGGCCGAAGGCAAGTTCAACTATTCCGTTGTGCTGAGCGATGATTCCATCAGGTTCGACACCGATAAGGCCATTCTGTCTGAGCAGGGCAAACAGGTGCTGGCCGACCTCGCCGCGCGGCTGAAGCGCGACAACAAGAATGTCTATCTGGAAATTCAGGGCTTTACCGATTCGACCGGGACGGATGACATCAACTATCGCCTCGGCAATGCCCGCGCCGACAGCGTGAAGCGTTTCCTGAACAGTCAGGGCGTGGCGCTGAACCGCATGGCCTCCATCTCCTATGGGGCGGAACAGCCCGTTGCACCGAACACGACGCGCGAAGGCCGCGCGGCCAACCGCCGGGTGGTGATCGTGGTTCTGTCGTAATCAAAACGCCCGGCTGAGCGATCAGCCGGGCGTTTTGTGTTTTTTCAGCTTCAAGCCGGTTACGCGGCCTTGCGCAGGGCCTCGTCCGACTGACCGCCGATCCAGACGCCGCGCACCTGAAGGTCGGCATCGAGCCATACGAGGTCGGCGCGCGCACCGACCGCCAGATGACCGTAGGTCCTGGGCAGCTTCATGAAACGCGCGGGGGCTTCCGAGGCCATCATCGAAGCCGTTTCCAGCGGCAGGTCCAGCATCTGAACGCTGTTGCGCACCGCAGTGGCCATATCGAGATCGGAGCCAGCCAAAGTGCCGTCCGGCCCGACGCAGACGCCGTTTTCGACGCGGATATCCTTACCCATCAGGTTAAAGTGCTTGGTGGCAGAGCCCACCGTCGGCATGGCGTCGGTCACCAGCATGAAGCGGTCATGCGGGCGGCTTTTCAGCGCGATCTTCAGGGCCACCGGATCGACGTGTGCCCCATCGACGATGATGCCGGCATAGATGTCGTCGCTTTCGAGCACGGCCCCGACGACGCCCGGCGCGCGATGCGACAGGGGCGACATGGCGTTATAGAGGTGGGTGACGCCGGTGATGCCGGCCTCAAAGCCGCGTCGGGCTTCGGCATAGGTGGCGTCCGTGTGCCCGGCGGCGATAATCACGCCCGCCTCGGCCAGTGCTCGGATGTCCTCCGGGGCGGCCAGTTCAGGGGCCAGCGTCACCAGCACCTTACCTGCTTTGAGCGAGGACAAGAGCTGCACGGCCTCGGCATCGAGGCGGCGGAACTTGCTCTCGTCGTGGGTGCCCTTGCGCTTTACATTGAGGAAGGGGCCTTCGATATGGATGCCCAGCACGCCGGGTACGCCCTGAGCGATGGCGGCTTCGGTGGCGCGCAGGGCCTTGTCCACCACGCTAAGATCATCCGAAATCAGGGTGGTGAAGAAGCCCGTCGTGCCATAGGTGCGATGCGCGGCCCCGATGGCGGCAATGGCTTCGGCGGTCGGGGTGTCGTTGAACAGGACACCGCCCCCGCCATTGACCTGCGTGTCGATAAAGCCCGGCAGCAGATAGCCGCCTTCGAGATCAAGCCCGCCGGTTTCGGCCCCGATGGCGGTGATATGGTCACCGTCGATGGTCAGGGAGCCTTCGACGACGCCGACCGGCGTGACAAGGCGGGCATTGGAAAGGGTAAAACTCACGAAACAACCTCACTAGTAACCGAACTCAGGCCATTGCCTGCGCCCTTGGCCATCAGCAGCGCGCCTTCGATGGCGTCCTGTTCCGGTGTGGCCAGAAGCGGCCGGGTCCACGGGGCCAGCCATGGCGTCAGTACGCCCGCCATGCCGCCGACAAGGCAGACCTGCGCGGCCCCCAGCTCGTTCAGCCGGCGGATATAGCGGCCCAGATCACGGGCCGCCTGTTCGATCAGGGCCACGGCCACGGCATCGCCGTCCTGCGCGTGCGACAGGATCAGCGGGGCCAGCGTCCCGTAGTCCTTGGGGCGCGCCGTCGTCGCCCAGGCTACGACCTGCGACGGCTGGTCGTTGAAGCGCGCCATCACGGCGTCGGTAAAAGCGCTGCGCGGCGCAAGGCCATCATAGGCGTGCAAGGCGACGCGCGTCGCTTCGCGACCCAGAACGGCCGCAGATCCATCGTCGGAGACTTCAAAGCCCCAGCCGCCCACCGCATGGCCCTTGCCCTTTACCCAGGCATAGCCCGCCGAACCGGTGCCGGTGATCAGAATCGCGCCGTCGCGGCCCGAAAAGGCCCCCAGCACGGCGGCGTGGGCGTCGGTTCCAGCCGACGCAAAGGCAAAGCGCGGCCCGGCGGCAATGGTGCGGGCGGCGTCTTCGGCGGTGGTGATACCGGCCAGACCCAACCCGATCGCTGTGCGGGCAAAGGCGTCGCGCGTCAGTCCGGCCTGCGCCAGCGCCTGATCCGTGGCTTCGAGGATGTGGCCCCAGACGAGGTCGAGCCCCAGACGGATATTGGCCGACCCGCTCATGCCTTCGCCCAGAAGGCGACCTTCGGCGTCACGCAGACGCGCGCGGCAATTGGAGCCGCCGCCATCTATGCCGAGGAAGTACTGCGTCATATCCACGTCCTTTACCCCTTGGCCGCCACGCGGCTGCCGAACAGGGCGAAGAACAGGATATAGAGATAGGCCGGCGCCATCACCACGAGGAAGGCCGTCTGGAACGGTATGGCCTCAGCCAGACCAACATAGAGGCGCGGCAGGATGGCCCCGCCACAGATGCCCATGATCATCAGGGCCGAGCCGATCTCGGTATGACGGCCAAGGCCGCGGATGCCAAGTGGGAAGATAGCTGGCCACATCATAGCATTGGCAAAGCCCAGAGCGGCTACGAAACCGACCGAGACATAGTCCTTGGTCAGAAAGGCCCCCAGAGTGAACAGCACACCCAGAATGGCTGAGAAGGCGAGGTATTTTTCCTGAGAGACAAAACGCGGAATGACGATCCAGCCGACGATATAGCCGACCAGCATCCCGGCCAGGGTCAGCGAGGTGAACAGGACCGTGCGGTCGAGCGGCAGGCCAAAGGCCGCGCCATAGGTGCCGATGGCGTCACCGGCCATCACCTCAACGCCCACATACAGGAAGATACACAGAACGCCGAAGAACAGGTTGGGGTGGGCGAACAGGCCCTTGCCGCCTTTTTGCGAAGGGATTTCAGCTTTCGACTCGCCCTTCAGTTCGGGCAGGGGCGATTTCAGCACGAAGACAGCCAGCGCCACCAGCAGGGCGGCCATGCCCATATAGGGCCACAGTACCTTTTGCGCGAAGCCGCTGAGCAGCAGTTCGCGGGCGGCGGGGTCGGTCGTGGCCTCAAGCTTGGCCCCGAACTCGGTAATGCCGCTCATCACCAGAGCGCCGAAGACGAAGGGGGCGGCGATGCCGGCCAGCTTGTTGAAAATGCCCATGACGGCGATGCGCTGCGCCGCCGATTCAATGGGCCCGACGATGGAGATATAGGGGTTGGCCGCCGTTTGCAGCAGCGCCAGACCCGCGCCGATGGTGAACAGGCCCGTCATGGCCCCGACATAGATGCGATGCGTGGCGAACTGCCCGAACATGGCGGCGCCCACCGCCATGACCAGAAGCCCCAGCGCCATGCCCTTCTTCATGCCCGTCACCTTCAGGATGAAGGCCGAAGGCAGGGCCAGCACGAAATAGGACATGTAGAACACCATCAGCACCATGAAGGAGCCGACATCATCAAGGTCGAAGGCGAACTTGACGAAGGTGATCAGCGGTCCGTTCAGCCAGGTCACAAAACCGAAGATGAAGAACATCAGGCCAATCAGGCCCATGGTTACGACAAGACTGGGGGCTTTTTCCGGGGGAGACGCATTCATGATCTATAGGACCTATTCTGCATTTTGGTATTGTCCAGATAGGAGGGCAAAATCGCCATTCTGTCTATAGAAAACTTGGTTTCAATTGTTTGGGGGGTGATTTCTACCGCCGCAATGGTCGCCTCTGACGGTAAAATTGGATATGAATTGGGCTAAATGGCGGCCTTAAACCTTTAGGATCCAGCCCTTGCGGCGCAGATATTC
>NZ_JAIWNX010000075.1 GCF_020217185.1 Asticcacaulis sp. | reverse complement strand
GACCGGCAGCCAGACGCAGAGAATGAACAGGCCGACCGGAAACAGGGCTGCCACGGCCTCGCCCACCGTGGCGCGGCTCAGGACATAGGTTTGGGTCAGAAGGTCCCAGCCGAGTAGCGGGTTCATCAGAAAATGCAGCACATAGGCGGCGATGGCGTTGAGGCCAAAGGCGCTGGCGAAGGTTACGGGCAGGCTGAGGGGGCCACGCAGTGGGGTGTCGCGATTATCAAGACACGCATGGAGCGGCGCCAGAGCCAGGAAGGTGATCCCCGTTGTCACCAGCACAAAGGACGAGGACCAGATGTCCTTGATGACCGGAAAGACAAAGCCCCAGCCTGCGCCAAGGATCAGCAGAAGCGCGCCCGCCCCGGCGAGGGTCAGGGCGCTGCGCCTGTGGGCCTGCATGAGGAACTCACCCGCCGCCATGCCGAGCAAAGCCTGCGCGATGGCGGGCAGGGTGCCGAGCAGGCCTTCGGGGTCGTAGCCTTCCGGCCCCTTGACGTAGTTATGGCCGCCCGCGCCGAACATCAGGCGATCGACCGAGGCGATAAAATTGTGGCCGCGCTCCCAGATATCGCCGGGCAGGCCATCAAGCGCCGGAAGCAGGCTCAGGGGCCAGTAGAGCAACAGGATGGCCGCAGCGATCCCCAACCGCGTCTTCGGGCCGAACCACAGGAACAACACCGCGGCTGCGCCATAGACGAGGCCGATGCGTTGCAGTACACCCCAGAAGCGCCAGGGCTCACCATCGAAATGCGCCAGCCAGCCGAGGTTCGACAGCAGCCAGCCGATGAGGAACAGCCGCACGACGCGCCAGCCGATCTTGCGGGCCTGAGCGGCATCGAGGCCCGTCGTCATCTTCGCCCGGTTCAGGGCCATCGGGATGGACAGGCCGACCATGGTCAGGAAGGCGGGAAAGACCACATCGGCGATCTTAAGTCCCTCCCAGTGGGCGTGCAGAAGCAGCGGAAAAACCTTGGCCTGAAGGCCGTAATACATGCCTGCCGTGGCATTGACGAGGATCATGCCGATGACCGTCAGGCCACGCAGGACATCCAGAGAAGGCAGGCGTTGCGCCGCGGTCTTCTGATCTCTCATCGGCTGTCTCCCCGCCTGATTATACAGAGGGGGACGATGCCCGATTACGCGCAAAAGTCAAAAGGCGTGTTTCGCTTAGAGCGATGTGCGGAAACGAAGTTCGGCGAAGCCAAAAGTGTGAGCGATTTTTCGCAAAAATATCGCGACAAAACAAAAATTTAGAGCGAAATGGCGTTTCCACCTAAAGTCATTTCGCTCTAGAGATCGTTCAGTTCGGCGACCACATCATAGGCGTCGCCGCGATAATAGCTCTGGGTGAATTCGGCGGCGCGCCCGTCGGCCAGAAAACCACGCCGTTCGATAAACAGGCCGGGCTCACCGGCTGTGACATTCAACTGTTCGGCCTGATCGCGCGAAAAGGAGATGGCGCGCAGACGCTGAAGCGCACGCACCGGACGGTGGCCGGAGGTTTCCAGCGCCGCATAGAGCGAATCGCCGACCGCTTCGATCGAGGGCAGGCAATAGCCGGGAATGGTCGAATATTCGAGCGCCATGGTCAAATCGTCGGCATAGCGGATGCGGTGGAAGCGATAGACCAGCGAACCGGGCGACAGACCCAGAGACAGGGCTTCTTCAGGGGTGACGGCCCCTTCCGACTTGCTGACCCAGACGCTGTGCGGTTTGCGGCCGCGCGAAATCATGTCTTCGGAAAAGGAGGACAGCTTGGAAAAGCTCTTTTCGACGCGGGCGGCGACAAAGGTGCCGGCCCCGCGACGGCGCGTCAGAAGCCCTTCATTGACCAGCCCGTCAATGGCCTTGCGCACAGTAATGCGTGAGACGTCAAAGGCTTCGGCCAGATCGCGTTCGGGCGGGATGGCGTCATCGGCCACAAAGACGCGCGCGCGGATGGCTTCGCGCAACACCTTTTGCAGTTGCAGATAGAGCGGGGCGGGATCGTTTTTTTCGAGGCGACCGACAGAGTCTATGATGGACATGGAGTTTAAGTCTCTCTCGCGACCTCTGCCGCTCTCAATCAAGCCGCAGGTGTCGGCGACTCAGACCCAGTATAATAGCGACCGGGTGGCGTCAAAGTCAAAGCCACAACCGGGGCAGAGGCCTGTCATCGGCCCGCGCCGCCAGGGCCTCAGCGCTGACCCGCTGCCAAAAGCGCAGGCGGCGCTTCACTGAGGCAATAGGCCTGCGGCCGCCCGATCAGATAGCCCTGTACGGCATCGGCACCCATGTCGCGCAGCAGGTCCATCTGTTCCTGGGTTTCCACGCCTTCGGCGATGACCGGTACGTTGATAGCGTGCGCCATACCGATAACGGCGCGGACGATCGCTTCGGCCGGTATGCCGTGCTTGTGCACCTTGCGGTCTGGCGACGGCGTCAGACCTTCGACAAAGCTGCGGTCGATCTTGAGCAGGTCGAAGGGGAAGGTCTGAAGGTAGGAGAGCGAGGAATAGCCGGTGCCGAAATCGTCCATGGCGATACGCACACCCATGCCCTTGAGCTTACGCAGCACGTGCAAGGCGCGGTCGGTGTTTTCGATCAGCACGCCTTCGGTGACCTCCAGTTCCAGACGCTGCGGGCGGAAGCCCGTGCGGATCAGTTCCTGCTGCACATAGCGGGTCAGATCGCCCTCGCAGATTTGCAGGGGCGACAGATTGACCGCAAGGTTCAGATGCGCAGGCCAGGTAGCCGCGGTTTCCAGCGCGCGCGACAATATCCATTGCCCCAGAGCGGTGATCAGGCCGGCCTCTTCGGCCACCGGAATAAAATCACTCGGCGGGATCGACCCCAGTTCCGGGTGCGTCCAGCGTACCAGAGCCTCATAGCCGATGAAACGATTGAGGTTCAGGCAGAACTGCGGCTGATAGACCAGAGACAGGCCTCGCTGACCGTGGGCAAGCGCGTCGCGCAGATCGGCCTCAAGGCGGCGACGGCGACGCAGAGCCTCGGCCATGGTGGCATCGAAGGCGCGCCAGCAGCCGCGCCCGTCCGTCTTGGCCTTATACAGCGCCATATCGGCATGGCGCGTCAGGCGATCAAGCGTCGGGCCTTCGTCGGGATAGAGGGCAAAGCCAAGGCTGGCCCCGACATCGGGGGCCTGATGGCCAAACTGCGCTTGCATCTCCGCCTGAAGGGCGCTGACCAGCGCCTCGGCCTTGGCTTCGGCCTGAGCGCGCCGGGTCACGCCGACCTGAAGAAAGACGAACTCGTCGCCCCCCAGTCGCGCCAGCACGTCGCCGGGGCTGGCCAGATCGCGCAGGGTTTCGGCAACGGTGATCAGCACTTCGTCGCCGACCATGTGCCCCATGGTGTCATTGACCTCCTTGAAGCGGTCAAGGTCGATCAGATGCAGGGCCAGTTGCGTCTTCTGACGTGTGGCACGCGCAGCTTCTTCGGCCAGACGTGTCTGGTAGAAGCCGCGATTGGGCAGGCCGGTCAGGGAGTCATGATGGGCCAGGTACTGGATACGCGCCTGAAAAGCATCCTTTTCGAAAGCCAGGGTGCATAATTGTGTGCAGATATCGACAATGCACTGCACGAAGGTATTGAGGACAAAGGGATGGGGCGAATAGAAGGCGAAGGTGCCGATGACCTTGCCCGCCTTGTCCTTGAAGGGCGTGGACCAGCAGGCGGTGTAACCCAGTGGCTCGGCTAATGCCTGATACGGTGCCCACAGGGGATCGGAGCGCATGTCATTGACCATGACCGGCTCACCGCGCCAGGCGGCGGTGCCGCACGAGCCGACAACAGGGCCAATGGCAAGACCTGCGAGGGCGGCATTGTACCAGTCGGGCAGACCGGGCGCGGCCAGCGGGTTCAGCTTGCCCTCCGCCACCCGCAGTACGGACATGCTGACGTCCTGCACCATATGCTCGACCTCAAGGCAGAGCAGCGACATCGTTTCGGGCAGGGGCTTGTCTTGCATCATGGCATCAAAGACCAGCCGTTGCAGCGTGTCGTTCAGCTTGGCGTAGGTGATATCACTGACGATGGCGATGACGCGGCGGCGATGGGCGGCGTCGGTCATGGCGGTGGCGCTGAAAGACACCCACATCGGGTGACCGTTGCGATCATGGACCAGCAACTCGCCACTGCGCTGACCGTTGCGGTGGACGTCGGTCAGTATGTCTTCGAGGTGTTCGCAGGAATCCGAATGCCGCCGGCACAGATCCCCCAGTGTGTTTCCGCTCAACTCCGAGGCGCTGAACCCAAGCAGGTTGCGAAACGCTTCGTTGACATACAGAAACCGGCCGCTGGTGTCGGTGATCACCATGGCGGTGTCTATAGCATCCACGGCCTCTCCCTTGAGCTGCGTCAGCTCAGTGGCGTCGCCCTCCATATAACGGCAGGACAGGGAGGCAGGGGGGGTAAGCGGAACGGTCATGGGCAAAGATACTTACCGCTGGATTGCGGAAGTAACCATGATATCCGATACGCGTGAACATTCCGGTAAGCGACAGGGTTAACCGGAGCTTACCCGTTCGGGTGCAGGCCCGGTGCTTCCTGACCGGTGCGTGCCACATATTCCGTATAGCCGCCGCCATATTCGTGCACGCCGTCGGGCGTCAGTTCCAGCACGCGGTTGGACAGGGCGGCCAGAAAGTGACGGTCGTGCGAGACGAATAGCATGGTCCCTTCGAAATCGGCCAGAGCCGCAACCAGCATTTCCTTGGTCACCATATCCAGGTGGTTGGTCGGTTCATCAAGCACCAGAAGATTGGGCGGATCGAACAGCATCCGCGCCATGACCAGACGCGCCTTTTCGCCGCCCGAAAGCACACGGCAGGGCTTTTCCACATCGTCGCCGGAGAAGCCGAAGCATCCGGCCAGGGTGCGCAGCGCACCCTGAGGGGCCTGCGGGAACGCGCCTTCCAGAGATTCGAAAATCGTCTCTTCGCCGTCGAGCAGATCCATCGAATGCTGGGCGAAATAACCCATCTTCACACTGGCCCCGACGGTGACCGTGCCTTTGTCGGGTGTGGTATCCCCGGCCACCAGCTTGAGCAGGGTGGACTTGCCCGCGCCATTGGCCCCCAGCACGCACCAGCGTTCCTTGCGCCGCACCTTGAAGTCGAGCCCGCTGTAAATGGCGTGGTCGCCATAGCTTTTGTGCACGTCGCGCAGGTTCAGCACGTCGTCGCCCGAACGCGGGGGGCTGCGGAATTCGAACTGTACCGACTGACGACGGCGCGGCGCTTCGACGCGCTCGATCTTGTCGAGCTTCTTGACGCGGCTCTGGACCTGCGCCGCATGGGACGCGCGCGCCTTGAAGCGCTCGATAAATTTGATTTCCTTGGCCAGCATGGCCTGCTGACGCTCGTACTGCGCCTGCCTTTGTGCCTCGGTCAGGGCGCGTTGCTGGTCGTAGAAGTCGAGATCGCCGGAATAGGTGATCAGCGAACCGGCGTCGATTTCGATGACCTTGCCGATGATGCGGTTCATGAAGGCGCGGTCGTGCGAGGTCATCAGCAGCGCGCCGTCGTAGTTTTTGAGAAAGGCTTCCAGCCAGATCAGACTTTCGAGGTCGAGGTGGTTCGACGGTTCGTCGAGCAACATGCCGTCGGGCCGCATCAGCAGGATGCGCGCCAGTGCCACGCGCATCTTCCAGCCGCCGGACAAAAGCCCGACATCGCCGTCCATGCGCTCCTGACTGAAGCTTAAGCCCGCCAGCACTTCGCGCGCCCGCGCCTCCAGCGCATAGCCGTCCAGCTCCTCAAAGCGCGCCTGCACCTCGCCATAGCGCTCGATAACCGCATCGAAATTGTCGGCCTGATCCGGGTCGGCCATGGCGGCCTCAAGCTCGGCCATTTCGGCGGCCAGCGCGCTCACCGGGCCGACACCGTCCATCACGGCCGCCACCGCGCTCTGGCCTGACATTTCGCCGACATCCTGACTGAAATAGCCGATGGTCATGCCGGCATCGATCGACACCTGACCGTCATCGGGCGGTTCCTGCCCGGTGATCATGCGAAACAGCGTCGTCTTGCCCGCGCCGTTCGGTCCGACCAGCCCGACCTTCTCGCCCTTCTGCACGCCCATGGAGGCGTCGATGAACAGGATCTGGTGGCCGTTTTGCTTGCTGATATTGTCGAGGCGGATCATACGGGACTTACAGAGTAGGGGCAGGGAGGGCCGCGCGTTTTGCAGCGCTAGGCGGTTCGCACAGGCCTCTACAATGGCAGGATCATTTAGGAAAGGCTGGCTTATTATGTTTCTGACAGAAACATAATAAGCCAGCTTTGGTTTGAGCCCTCGCCGGGCGGTCGCTTCGCCACCTTGGCCGCCGCCTCAATGGCGGCTTGAGCGGAATAATTTTTGAGAAATTATCCCGCTAGAGCGAAATGACTTTAGGTGGAAGCACCATTTCGCTCTAAATTTTTGTTTTGTCGCGATGTTTTTGCGGAAAACCGCTCACACTTTTCCGCACATCGCTCTAATAGTCCCGCGAGTATCGGAGATTGACGCTGGTGCCCGTCGTGGAGCCGACCTGTGTCAGCACCGACAGGACGCGCGACAGGGCGATCTCGACCTGCGTGGCCGTGAAGCCGCGCGTATCGGTGACGATCTCGACATAGATGTCGTTGGTCAGGTACTGACCCGCCGCCAGCGCCGTGCCACGGCCGGTCGAGGCATCGGCCCCCAGCACGCGCAGGCGGTCAATACCGGTCACCGAACGCAGCTTACCCAGCGGGTTAAGCCCGCCGCCCCCCTGAAGCGCCTGAAGCGAGGCCGCCAGTTGCAGAGCCTGCGTCGCCGACAGGTTGGCGACATTTTCGCCGAACAGCAGGCGCGACAGCACCTCGTCCTGCGGCAGGGCCGGGGTGGAGCCAAAGGCGATCTGCGGGTTCTGGGCGCGGCCCGACACGCCTATAGTGCCGGTGATGTCATCGACCTTGGTGGTCGCGGTCAGGGCGATTTCCGGATTGTTCAGGCTGCCGCCATCGAAGGTGATCTCGCCCTTCTCGATGTCAAATTCGCGCCCGGAGAAGGCGTAGGTGCCGCGCAAGGCATTGAGCCGCCCCACAATACGCGGGTCGCGCGTTGTGCCGCCGACGTTCAGGTTCATCTTCCATTCCGACTCCAGCCCCATGCCAGAAACGAAGATCTGGTTATCGGCGCGCAGGCGGATGTCGAGGTTCCACAGGGTGGGGGCGACGCGGCTCGTCTTACGCGGCTCGATACGCGCGCCCTTGATCCGCACGCCTTCCAGCTCATCGACCTTGGAGGCCCCCTGAAACACCACCTGATAGCGGAATTGCGGCAAATTAAGATTGCCGCGTATCCAAGGGCCGTTTTGCGCATCATTGGTGACATCGAGGGTACCCGACACGGTCGAGGCCAGCGCGTCAGAGGCCGCCAAACGCGCATTATCCAGCTTGGCATTCAGCTTGAGCGGGAAGTTGTCATCGGCGCTCAGGCCCACAAAGCCGGTGGCCGACACGCGGCCGTCTCCGGCGCGCCCTTCGAACTTTTGCAGTTCCAGCCGGTCGTTGGAGAAGCGGCCTTCCAGCGCGATATCGCTGATGCGCGTGCCGAAGGTCAGGTGTTCGTACACCAGGCCGTTGCCGCGCACCAGACCATTAAGCCGCGGCTGGCGCAGCGTGCCCGACAGATCGGCGGCCAGCGCCACATTGCCGGTCATCTGCTGATCGCCAAGGCCAGCGAGTGAGAACAGCACGCTGGACGGTCCGTTGAAGCGCAGGCCGCCGGAGACGGCGCCGTTTTGCAATTGCTGCGTCCACGCCCCGTCGCCGCGTGGGTCGATGCTGAGTGTGAAGCGGCCGATATCGGCCGTGCCCTGCCGCAGCAGGCCGCGCGCTTCGGAGCGGGTTTCACTGATGCTGGCCTGCATCTGGATATCGAGGGGCGTCGAAACGCGGGCAATGGTGGTGCGCGTCAGATTGTCGAAGGTAAGCTGCATCTGGGCCTGCGGGAAGGCCTTACCGCGCTGGGTGTAGTCGAGCCCGCCGGACACCGTGCCATTGACCCCGAGATTGGGGTCAATAATGTTGAGGATGCTGAGGTCGAAGCGATCAAACTGCGCCTGCGCGCGGAGGACCTCGCCAAAACGTCCGGCCAGATTGACCTTGCCCTGCGCCGTCATCAGCACCGCCGGGGTCAGCACCCAGTCCGCGCCCTGACGCACGACGCGGGCGGGGCGTTCCAGCGCAAACGGCACCTGACCGGCGCGACCGGACAGGGCAATCACGGCGTCATCGGGCGACACCTGCGCGTTGGCCGCCAGATTGAACGACGTGCCGGCGTCGCCATTGGCGATCATCTGCACCGTGCCGCGCATGCCTTTGAGGTCGATGCGGGCGCGGGCCTTTTCAACGTAGTTCTGGCCATAGACCACGTCGGCCAGTTGCACATCGCCCTTGATCGTCGGCTGTTCGTCAAGGCGCGCCGTGGCCTCAATAATGGCGCGCCCGATGCGGATTTCGGCTTCACCGGGCAGCAGGGCATTGTTGGCGCGGGCCGAGACCTGAGCCCCCTGCACGGCGTCAGAGGCCAGCAGACGCGCCGTGCCGTTGATCCCGCGCCCGGTCAGGTTCAGCGTGCCCGTAAAGGGGCCACTGGCCGATTGCACCAAGCGGCCCTGCGCGCTGAAACCCGCCACCTGCGCCGTGCGCACGTCGATGGTCAGCGGGCCGTCGCTTTTCAGCACCAGCACATCGGCCTTCAGAGGGCCGTATTGCGAGCCGCCTTCGGCCGTGATGGCATAGCCCTGCGGCGTGCTATTGATGTGCGCCACCACCTGTTGCAGACCCAGCCCCAGACCAGGCTTTTCCGCGCGCAGGGTCAAGGTGGGGGCCTTCAATGTTCCCCCGGCCTCGGCGCTCAACGGGCCGTACTTGGCCGACTGCGCCGCCAGTTTGAAATCCAGCCGCCCTTTCGACAGACGACCGCTGGCCGAGGTCAGACGGAAATCGGGTGCCGTCAGGGTCAGGCGTTGCAGGATGACGTCGCCATTGGCGGTGGTGTTCATCGCGCCGGAAAACTTGAAATTGCCGCCGAAAAACGACTTCAGGCCGCCATTGTCGAGGCGCAGGCTCTCTCCATCGACCTTGCCCACAATGCCGAAGCCGCCGGCCTTGAGCTGACGCAGATCGGCGTCGATCATCAGGTTGAACAGGCCGATCCCATCGACCAGATACTGATTGATACGCCCCTTAAGGGCGCCCTCGTAACGGCCTTCCGACGGCTGGGCGAGGATAATAGCCGTGCCATTGATCTTGTCCGAACGGATTTTGAGATTGTCCGACAGGATCAGGCCGTCCGACCAGGCCAGATCGCCATTAATCGTGATGTTGCTGACTAACGACTCTGCGGCGGCATTGAGCCCCGTCATGTGCCTGGCCGAAGCCTTGACCGGGATCAGGATATGGTCGCCATCGAGGCGCGATTTACCTTCGGCGCGGAGTTGATGCACCACCACGTCGTTAAAGCCTATGCTCCCTGCCGACAGTTTATAGTCAATCAGGGGGCGTTTGAACGCCCCATCCAGACGCAGCGTCGCCAAAATATCCTTGCCATTCAGGCCTTTGGCGATATTGGCGGGTTTGAGCAGGGCGGCATTGATCGTCAGATCACCGAACGCCCCTTTTCCCAGATCGACGCGGCCCTTGGCGTTCAGCGTCAGGGCATCGGCCGCCAAAGACAGGGTGCCGTCGGCGACGCGGTCCTTGAACGTCGTCGAAAGATCGACACGGACGGCCGGGGACAGCATGTCCGACAGCGATGGCACAATGGCCTGCGGTCGCGCCGTGCCCTTCACACCGAAAAGGCCGTCGCGCGCCGTCAGGCTCAGATCGGCCAGCGGCTGATCCCCCGCCATGCCGCTGAGGCGACCGTTCCATGCTTTCCAGTCACCTTTGCCCTCCAGCCGCAGGGTCAGGGGCGTCTCCAGTTTGGCCAGTCCCGTGATGGCGCCACCTTTTGGGGCATC
>NZ_JAIWNX010000066.1 GCF_020217185.1 Asticcacaulis sp. | reverse complement strand
ATGTTCATCATCTGAAGCGTGGACAGGCCCTGCGTATTGGCCCCCAGCCCCAGCACCTCTACGCCGCGATAGGTGGTTTTCAGCGGTGTCGTGTCTTCACCGTGATGCGCCATCAGGTCTGATTTGCGCAGGTGCCCGCCGATGCGACGGAAATAGGCGTCGATGGTGTCGGCGATCTGCCCCTCATAGAAGCTGCGTGCGCCGTTTTCGGCAATATAGCGATAGGTGCGGCCAAGGTCCGGGTTGCTGAAGATTTCGCCTTCGCGCGGGGTGCGCCCGTTCGGCGCGTAAACCTTCAGGAAGTTCTGCACCTCCTCAATGCCCGCGTCGGGGTTGGTAAAGCGCCGGTAGCTGGCGTTGAGATAAAAGGCGATGGTCTGGGCCACCGGCATACCGCGTTCACACAGGGCGATGGCCGGCGCCAGCACATCGGCGAATTTCAGCTTGCCATAGCGGGCGTGCATCTGCCCCCAGGTGTCCACCGCGCCAGGCACGGAGACCGACACGCTGCCCCACGACGGGATGTGGCCGTTCTTGGCTTTTGAGCGGACATAGTCGAGGCTCATGCCCTTGGGCGAGCGGCCCGATCCGTTAAAGCCCACCACCGTCTTCTGTGCCGGGTCCCACAGCATCACATAGGCATCCCCGCCTATGCCGCAGGCAATAGGCTCAAGGAAGCCGAGCGCCGCATTGATGGCGATGGCGGCGTCGATGGCCGATCCGCCCTGACGCAGGATATCTATGCCAATCAGGCTGGCCAGCGGGTGTGCCGTGGCGGCGGCCCCTTGCGTGCCCCAGACGGTCGAACGCCCGGCGAATTTGGCTCCGGTGATGCGGTCGCCGCCGTGCAGTGGGGCCAGCGCCAGAGCCGGACTGGCGGCGAGGGCGGGCAGGGCGGCAAAGAAGGATCGGCGGTGCATGGGCAAACTCCTTGTGGCGATGAGCATCTGGGGCCGGAATTCATGAACTGGCAATAAGCATTGTCTTGAATCGAAGAAAAATACGCCTCATGATTGTATTTTTCCCATTCTGTGCCTATGCTGTTGCTGTCTTGTCGGGAGGGAGGAGACTTTCATGCGAATCAATACCAATCATCGCCTGCTCGGAGATGGCGGGGCTTCTGTGCCCTTCGTGGCGTCACCGAATGTGGGGGGCGTGCTGGAAACGGGTGCGCCGCAGTTTTTGATCATTCATTACACGGCAGGGGGGACATCGGATGGGGCTGTGAGCTGGTTCCGCCGACCGGACGCCAAGGCGTCAGCGCATCTGGTCATCGGGCACACAGGCGACATTACCCAGATGGTGCCGTTCAATCAGGTGGCTTGGCACGCCGGAAAATCCAGCTATGGGACTGTAACCGGCCTCAATAGCTGTTCGGTCGGTATCGAAATCGTCAATTGGGGTTTGTTAAGAGGCGCGCCGGGTAACTGGACAAGTTACACGGGCACCCCTGTCCCAGACAGCCGTGTGCTGGTCGCCCGACATAAGAATTTCGATGTGACGAAATCCCATGGCTGGGAAATTTATGATGAAGCGCAATGGCAGGCGGTGTGTCTGGCCGCCAGTGCCATCGTTGCTCATTACGGTATTAGCGAAGACCATGTTCTGGGGCATGAAGATATTGCCCCCGGCCGCAAGCAGGACCCCGGCCCGGCGTTTGACATGAACCGCTTTCGAGCCAGGATTTTTGGTCGCCATACAACACAGGCACCTCTTTACGAGGTGACGGCCCAAAATGGACTTTCGCTGCGCGTCGGTCCCGGTATTGACCACCAGCGACTGGCGCTCTTGCCGAACGGGCAGGCTCTACGCCTGTTGGCCAGTGATGGTCTTTGGTGGCAGGTCGCCGTCGTGGACGCCAACGGCAACGATGATCTGACAGGCTGGGTACATTCACAGTGGGTTAAGTAAACCTTTGCGCAACCCCCGCACCGTATCGACCAGCCGCCGCAGATCGGCCGGGCTGGACAGGCGGTGATCACCCCCCTTGATCAGTTCCAGCGTCACGTCATTTGACGATATGTGCTGCGCCAGTCTCAGGCCGTGCGGCCACGGGACCACTTCGTCTGCAAGGCCGTGCAGGATGCGCACCGGGCCGTCGAAGACAAGTGGCTGATCCAGCATCCGGTGGTCGAGTGCCTCATCGAAAAAGGCCTGCGACATGGGCACGTCGTAGTCGTAGCCGCGCAGATGAAAAAAACCGGAAATCTCCAGCGACCGCCGGTCTTCGGGCGACAGGGACGGCAGCATGAGTTCGGTGGTAAAATCGGGGGCGGGAGCGATCAGGACGGCGGCCTTCACCCGTTCCGGACGGTCGCGCATCAGCAACGACGCCATCCAGCCGCCCATGCTGGAGCCGATGATCAGCAGAGGTCCGGCGGTCAGGTGATCGACAACGTCATGCACATTCTGCCGCCACTGGCCGACGCGGGCGTCTTCCCAGCGACCGGGGCTTTCGCCGTGCGCGGCATAGTCAAATCGCAGGAAATCCCAGCCTTCGGTGCGCGCTGTCTGCGCCAGCGCTTCGGCTTTTGAACCGGTCATGTCCGATTTAAAGCCGCCCAGCCACAGGACCGTTGGCCCTTCGCCTCTGACGTGGCGGTAGGCGAGGGAGTCGTTGAGAAACTGCGTGCTGTCTTGATTTGGCTCGGTGCTCATGCGCATAAGCCTTAATTGCCCGGAGCCTCTCGAACAAGCGCTTATGCCCCCAATATCCTCTCCTTTATCCTTCCCCTATACCGTGATGCAGGTCGTGCCGGAGCTGGATACCGGCGGCGTGGAACAGACCGTGGTGGATGTGGCGCGCGCGGTGATCGAGGCCGGGGGGCGGGCCATAGTGGTCTCAAAGGGTGGACGGCTTGAGGGCTATCTGAAACAGATCGGCGCGGTGGTTGTGCTCCTGCCCGTGCATTCCAAAAACCCCTATGTGCAGTTCAAGAACTACTACGCGCTGCGGGCGCTGATCCGCAAAGAGAAGCCGGACATCGTGCATGTGCGTTCGCGCGCCCCGGCGCTGTCGGTGCTGCCCGCCGCGAAGGCCGAAGGCGTGAAGACCGTCACCACCTATCACGGTATCTACAAGGCCGGGTCGGCGTTCAAGCGCTGGTACAACGGGCGCATGACCACGGCGGACGTGGTAATCGCCAATTCCGACTATACGCGCGACCACGTGCTGCGCGAATACGACCTCGACCCGGCAAAGGTTATCGCCGTGCCGCGCGGTGTGGACCTCAGAAAGTTTGATCCGGGTGCGGTGGATGAGGCGCGCAAGGATAAGCTGGCGCAAGGCTGGGGTATTGACCGTGGTGATGGCCGCACGCGCTTTCTGCTGGCCGGACGCCTCACGCGCTGGAAGGGGCAGACGCTCGTCATAGAGGCGTTGAAGGGGCTGGAGCGCAGCGATGTGCAACTGATCCTTGCCGGCGACGATCAGGGGCGCAGCGACTATACACAAGAATTGCGCGCGCTGGCCGCTGGTCTCGGACTTGAGGTACAGGTAAAGATCGTGGGGCACTGTTCCGACATGCCCGCCGCCTACAGCTTGTGCGATTTCGCGCTGGCGCCGTCGCTGGAACCGGAGGCCTTCGGGCGCACGGCGGTCGAGCCGCAGGCTATGGGCCGCCCGGTGCTGGCGGCTAAACACGGCGCGACGGCGGAAACGGTCGAGGACGCGGTGAGTGGCTGGCTGGTGACGCCCGGCGATGTCACGGCCTGGGCCGACGCCATGCGCGTGGCGGCCCTGACCTCCGCCCCGGCGCGCGCCGTCATGGGGGCCGCCGGTCGGGCGCGGGTGCATGAGCGTTTCAGCCTGGAAACCATGTGCGCGGCAACCCTTGATATCTACCGCTCTCTGCTTACATGAGGCGAGGGGACAACGGGCTGAAAAATTAACCCCTTGTGCGCCATAAAGGGGATTGATCACCCCTAGGCCCTTCCTATAATTAGGCCCCGATCCCGGACAGGTGAGTCCGGTCCGTTTAAACAGTCCATGGAGACATCCCTATTCGTCGCCCAATGCAAGCTCCGCCCGCGAAAGACGGCCCCCGTATCAATCAGGACATCAAGGTTCCGCGCGTCCTTTTGATCGACCAGAACGGTGAGAAACAGGGCATTATGCCGACTTCCGCCGCGCTCGAAGCCGCCGAGGAAGCCGGTCTTGATCTGGTCGAAGTCTCCCCGACCGCCGATCCCCCCGTCTGCAAGATTCTCGACTACGGCAAGTACCGCTTCCAGGAGCAGAAGAAGAAGGCCGAAGCCCGCAAGAAGCAGAAGGTCGTCGAAATCAAGGAAATCAAGCTTCGCCCCAATATTGACAAGCACGATTATGAGGTGAAGGCCAAGGCCATGACGCGCTTCTTCGAAGAAGGCGATAAGGTCAAGGTGACGCTGCGCTTCCGTGGCCGCGAAATGGCCCACCCGGAACTGGGTATGAAGCTGCTCAATCAGGTCAAGGCCGACTTCGAGGCGACCACCAAGGTGGAATATGAGCCCAAGATGGAAGGCCGCCAGATGATCATGATTTTGGCCCCGAAGTAGGCTTTCGGCTTATTCGATGGAATTGAAACCGGCTCCGATGTTTAATCGGGGCCGGTTTTGTTTCGGAGGTGTGCGTGTCTTTGATTCTGTTCGATCGTAATGCCCTGCCTGAGCCTGAAACCGGCGCGCCAGCTGCAGAGCGCGTTGTGTCCGGTGATCCGCGCTTTCTGACGTGGAACCTCGACACCTCTGAGGATGAAAAGACATATGCCGGCTTCTGGCAGGCGACGCCGGGCGCGTGGCGCGTCGTCTATGACGAATGGGAATATTGCGAAATCCTCGAAGGCGTCTCGATCCTGCACGAGGACGGCAAGGCCCCGCTGCGGCTGGAGGCTGGGACGCGCTTCGTCATCCCGCCGGGCTTCACCGGCGTGTGGGAGGTGGTCGAGACCACGTTGAAGACCTATGTGATCCGGCTTTAGCTGCGACAATAATTCCCCTGTGAATCCCCCTTGTGTGGCGCGAAGATCACACCATATCGGAGAGCATGAGCGGTTGCTTCCGTCGAAGGGCCGATCACACCCATCCGCCTCTAAAGGGGAAGCCAAACGATGAATATCGAAAAATACTCTGAGAAAACTCAGAAACTTATCCAAAGCGCGCAGGCCATTGCTCAAAGCCGCAACCATCAGTATTTCACCCCCCTGCATCTGCTTAAGGCACTGACCGAGGACCGCGAGTCCGTGGCGCGGCCTTTGATCGAGCGCGCAGGTGGACGCCCGGAAGCCTTTGTCGGTGCGGTCGATACGACGCTGAATAAACTGCCGTCCGTCACCGGTGGCACGCAACAGCTTTACATGCACAATGATACCGCCAAGGCCTTCACCGAAGCGGAAAACGACGCCAATAAGGCGGGCGATGCCTTCGTCACGGCTGACCGTCTGCTGGTCGCCGCGCTGAACAACAGCGACGGGGCGGCCCTGCTCAAGGCGGCCGGCACATCGCTGGGAGCCCTTAAAGACGCGCAAAAGGAGTTTCGCAAGGGTAAGCCCGCCAACTCCGCCAATGCCGAGGCCGGGTTCGACGCGCTCAACAAATATGCGCGTGACCTCACGCAAGCCGCGCTGGATGGCAAGATCGACCCGGTCATTGGTCGCGACGAGGAAATACGTCGCACCATTCAGGTGCTGGCCCGCCGCACCAAAAACAACCCCGTCCTGATCGGTGAGCCCGGCGTGGGTAAGACGGCCATTGTCGAAGGGTTGGCGCAACGCATCGTCAATGGTGACGTGCCGGAGTCACTGAAAGACAAGAAGCTTTTGTCGCTCGACATGGGCGCGCTGATCGCCGGGGCCAAGTACCGCGGTGAGTTCGAGGAGCGGCTGAAGGCTGTGCTCAACGAAGTCACGCAGGCCGAAGGCCAGATCGTGCTGTTTATCGACGAAATGCACACCCTAGTCGGTGCGGGAAAGTCGGACGGCGCGATGGACGCTTCGAACCTGCTCAAGCCCGCTCTGGCGCGCGGTGAACTGCATTGCGTGGGTGCCACGACGCTTGATGAATACCAGAAGCACGTCGAAAAGGACCCGGCTCTGGCCCGGCGCTTTCAGCCGGTCTTTGTGCAGGAACCGACGGTCGAAGACACCATCTCGATCCTGCGCGGTCTGAAGGAAAAGTACGAGGTCCACCACGGCGTCAAGATTTCCGACAGCGCCATCGTGGCGGCGGCTACCCTGTCGAACCGCTACATTGCCGATCGCTTCCTGCCGGACAAGGCCATCGACCTGATCGACGAGGCCGGTTCGCGCGTGCGCATGGCCGTCGATTCCAAGCCGGAAGAACTGGATGAACTGGACCGCCGCATCGTCCAGCTCAAGATCGAGCGCGAGGCCTTGCAGAAGGAAAGCGATCAGGGCTCAAAAACGCGCCTGGAAAAGCTCAATGAGGAGCTGGGCGATCTGGAGGACAAGTCGGCGCAACTGACCGCCCGCTGGCAGTCGGAAAAGGACAAGGTCGGGGCTGCCTCACGCGCCCGCGAAGCGCTGGACCGCGCGCGTATCGAGCTTCAGTCGGCGCAGCGTTCGGGCGACCTGCAACGGGCGTCGGAAATCCTCTATGGCCAGATTCCGCAATTGGAAAAATGGGTCGCCGAGGCCGAAACCAAGTCGGAAGAGGCGCCGCTGACTCCGGAAGTCGTCGATTCGGCGCAGATAGCTCAGGTGGTGTCGCGCTGGACCGGTATTCCGGTGGACAAGATGCTGGAAGGCGAGCGCGACAAGCTGCTGCGCATGGAGGACGAACTGCGCAAGCGGGTTGTCGGTCAGGATGAGGCCCTTGAGGCCGTGTCCGATGCCGTGCGCCGGGCGCGGGCGGGGCTCAAAGACCCCAACCGTCCGATCGGCTCCTTCCTGTTCCTGGGGCCGACGGGGGTCGGCAAGACCGAGCTTAACAAGGCTTTGGCCGAATTCCTGTTTGATGATGAGACCGCCATCACGCGCCTCGACATGTCCGAATATATGGAAAAGCACGCGGTTTCACGCATGATCGGCGCGCCTCCGGGCTATGTCGGCTATGACGAGGGTGGGGCGCTGACCGAAGCCGTGCGCCGTCGGCCCTATCAGGTCGTGCTGTTTGACGAAGTCGAAAAGGCGCATCCGGACGTGTTCAACGTCCTGCTTCAGGTGTTGGACGACGGTCGGCTGACCGACGGGCAGGGGCGTGTGGTCGATTTCCGCAACACCCTGATCGTCATGACCTCCAATCTGGGGTCGCAGTATCTCGTCAATATGGAGGACGGTCAGGATGTGGAGATGGTGCGTGGTCTGGTCATGGATGAGGTCAAGCGCCACTTCCGGCCGGAATTCCTCAACCGCATCGACGAAACCATCCTCTTCCACCGCCTCGGCCGGGCGCAGATGGGCAATATCGTGCGTATCCAGCTCAAGGGTCTGGAAAAGCTGCTGAAGGATCGTCAGATGACCCTCGCCATCGACGACGCAGCGCTCAACCATCTGGCCGAACTGGGCTACGAACCGGCCTATGGCGCAAGGCCTTTGAAGCGGGTGATCCAGAAGCAACTGGTCGATGCCATCGCCAAACGCATCCTTGTGGGTGAGTTCGCCGATGGTGACGTGATCAGCGTCAGCTTTGACGGCGATCATCTGGTGATCGGCAAGCCGACGGTGAACTGAGCAGGGGCTCGCCCCTGCACCCGTTATTTGGAGCAGAAAGCCCCGCCGCGGTTCACGCGGTGGGGCTATATTTTTGTCCGGTTTTGATATAGTTTGCAGAACAGGAGTACATTATGCCCACCTTGCCACGCATTACATTTCGCCCAGATGTTATGGGCGGTAAGGCCTGCATCAGAGGTTTGCGGGTAACCGTTGGTATGATCGTGGCGCAGATGGGGTCAGGCCGTTCTGTTGAGGATGTCCTCGCCGATTATCCTTATCTGGAACGCGAAGATATAATGGAAGCCTTGCTATATGCAGCATGGCGATCCGAGGAGCGTGAGATCGACCTGATCCGCGCATGAACTTCCTTATCGACATGAACCTGACGCCGCGTTGGGTGGCGAAGTTGATTGAGGCAGGTTGGACGGCCAGCCATTGGTCGTCATTAGGGGAAATGAATGCCCCAGATGATGAGCTAATGGTCTATGCGATAGCCCACGATATGATTGTGCTTACGCATGACCTTGATTTCAGCGCCATATTAGCGACGACACGCGGTAGTCGCCCCAGTGTTGTTCAGATACGCGCGGACAATGTCAGCCCGGAGGCCATTGGTGAGGTCGTGGTTGCGGCTATCCATCAAATGCAAACAGATTTAAAGGCCGGCGCGCTTCTCACGATTGACACGCAAAAATCCAGATTGCGGCTCCTGCCATTGATTTGATCACCACCCCAATTCCGCCTCGCCGCGCAGGATCGCCTCGACCTCTGGTGTGTGTTTTCGTTCGCCTTCGTCGTGTAGGATCAGCGGCGGCAGGAGGCGCAACGGGGCCTTGCCCAGCCGTTTGGCGCGCACCAGTACGCGCTTGGCCTCCTTATCGGCAAAGGGCTGGATGGGGCGGATAACAAACGAACCGCATTTTGGTAGGCCGCTTAAGATATCCGCAAGCCGGTCGGCGCGGTGGATGAACACAATCTCACCCCCATCGACAACGGCGGCCTGCGCGAAGTCGAGCCACGCCTGAAGCCCGTCATCGGCGATCCACGCCGGGCGCTTTAACTCATGCGGGGCGCGCAGCGTTTCCGGGTCGTCGAAATAGGGCGGATTGCTCAGGACAAGGTCAAAGCGCGGCAGATCAAAAGCGCGATAGCCGGTACCAATATCGCCGTGAATCACACGATGGTCACCGCCCGCCTGCGCCAGATTGACCTGGGTCAGGGCAAAGGTCGCCGCGTCACGCTCGATGCCCACGGCGCGCACCTGCGGGCAGCGCGCGCCCAGCGACAAGATGACGCCCCCAACACCGCAGCCCAGTTCTAAAGCGCTCACGGCTCTTTCGGCGCGCTCAGCCAGAATACCCGCCGCGCCCGCCGCCAGCAGGGCGCCGTCCATACCGATTCGATAGCCCTTCGCCGGTTGCCACAGCCGCACCCGTCCCCCCAGCAGGGTGGTCGGCATCGCATCGGCAGGGGGGGAGAAGGCGGTCTCTGGCAAGGGGTGTGTATCCGGGACTGTAGCAATTTTATCGGGATATAGCACAAACTCACCGCGCGGGGCATGGACTAAGCCGTAAAGGAAGTTTAAGGGGTTTAACACTTTCCAAGTGTGCCGGAGTAGTGGGTTTTGGATACGGCCAATATCGAGAAAACGCACAAATCCGCCCCTGCTGAGACGGCGGGTAAGGCGGATGTCGAGGCGCTGGTGCGCCTGTGCGCCGACGACATGGCGGCGGTCAACGCCATCATCACCGAGCGTATGCAAAGTGATGTCGCGGTGATTCCGGCCCTGGCCGAACACCTGATCAGCGCTGGCGGCAAACGGTTGCGTCCGCTGCTGTGTGTGGCGGCGGCGCGTCTGGCCGGGACGACCAATGTTCACCACCAAAAGCTGTCGGCGGCCGTCGAGTTTATCCACACGGCTACCCTTCTGCACGACGACGTGGTTGACTCCAGCCAGTTGCGCCGGGGCAAGGTGGCGGCGCATCTGATTTGGGGCGCGCCGTCTTCGGTGCTGGTCGGGGATTTTCTGTTTGCGCGGGCCTTTGAGCTGATGGTCGAAACCGACTCGCTTCAGGCGCTGGGCATCCTGTCCAAGGCATCGGGGGTCATCGCCGAAGGCGAAGTCCTGCAACTGATGAAGGCCTATGACGTCAATCTGACCGAAGAGACCTATATCGACATCATCTCGGCCAAGACGGCGGCTTTGTTTGCCGCAGCGTCGGAAAGCGGTGCCGTGGCGGCGGGGGCCTCCCCGGCCCGTCAGCAGGCCTTGCGCGACTATGGTCTGAACCTCGGTCTGGCCTTTCAGATTCAGGATGATGCGCTCGACTACGGCGGCACGGCCCAGAGCC
>NZ_JAIWNX010000065.1 GCF_020217185.1 Asticcacaulis sp. | reverse complement strand
TCGGCAAGAATGCCGGTGACGATTTTGCTGAGGGTAAGGCAACCTTGCCATTGATTTTGGCCGTCAAGGCGACGCCGCAAGCCGCTGATTTCTGGCACCGCACGGTCTCGATGCGCGAGCAGACCGACGGCGATCTGGCGCAGGCGCAGGCCCTGATTGTCGAATCAGGAGCGATGGCCAAGACGATCGAGACGGCTCGCCATTATGCGCAAAAGGCCAAGGATGCGTTGAAAGGCTTTGAAGCCTCGGACTGGCGCAAAGCACTGGAAGCGCTGGCCGATTACAGCGTCGAACGCACGAAGTAAGCACACACATTACACCTCCCTACCCATGTAGAGGAGGTGTAAGGAGAGCTACAACCCTTCCATATCCGGCGTCTTCCAGCCCAGATGCTGGCCCGAATCGACGCAGATCATCTGACCGGTCACCGAAGGGGCTTCGGCCAGAAACACCACGGCCTCGGCGATCTCTTCCGGCGTGACCCGCTTTTGCAGCAGGGTCGAAGCGGCCTCGGCCTCGAAATCGGCTTCGGTCTGGTGAATGGAGGGCAGGGTAGGACCCGGCCCCACAGCATTGACGCGGATGCGCGGGGCCAGTTCCTGCGCCAGGGTGCGCGTGGCGTGCCACAGCCCGGCCTTTGACAAACCGTAGGAGAAGAAGGGCGGGGAGGGTTTCAGCACCCGCTGGTCGATCAGATTGACGATAGCGGCGCCGTCCGGCAGAGCGCCTTGCGCCGCAAAACCCTGCGCCAGCAGCACAGGGGCCAGCAGATTGGTGTTCATATGGGCGTGCCAGCGCGCCACCGTCAGCGTCCCGGCGCGGTCATCGAAAAACACTGAGGCATTGTTGATCAGCAGGCTCAGAGGACCCAGAGCGGCCACGGTCGCGGGAATGAGCGCCTTGACGCTGTCGGCGTCCGACAGGTCGGCCTGAAGCGCTTCTGCCCGCACGCCAGACGCGCGTAACTGCTCAACCAAGGCCTGCGCATCGGTTGCGGAAGTGCCGTAATGGACGCCGATATCGTAGCCGCGTTTCGCCAGCGCAAAGGCTACGGCCCTGCCGATGCGTTTGGCCGCACCGGTGACCAGAGCGATTTTGGGAGCCGGTTTAGTCAATACGGCCAAAGTCGATATAGTTGACGATGAAATAGAAGGCGATGAAGCCCGCAAAAATGCCGATGGCCAGCATGTGAAATCTCCCGGTCAGTCCTGTTTTTATCTGATTAAGCGCCTCTTACGGCGAACTCAAGCCTTGTTGCGCGGCGCAGCGAGAAAAACCGGGCGCAAGGCTTGCGCACAGCGTTATTTATCTTATTTTTATACGCATGGAAGACTGGAAGCGCCTTGTCGAGCCGTACACCCGGCCGCTGTTCTTTGCTCATTCGCGCATGACGCGGGGCAAGACTCTGGGTGTGCGCGGCCTTGTGGTAGAGGATGAGCGTCGCGTTCTGCTGATCGAGCATACCTATCTCGAAGGCTGGTGGCTGCCCGGTGGTGGCGTCGATGCCTTTGAGGCGGCGGGCGACGCCGTGGTGCGTGAACTGCGCGAAGAGGCGGGAATTATTGCCCACGAAACACCGCGCCTTCTGTCGATCCATTCCAATGAACGCTTCTTCCCCGGCGATCACGTGCTGCTCTATCGCATTGACCGCTTCGAGCGCGGTGAACTGACCTCGCAGGGGGAAATCAAGAATGTCGATTTCTTCGATATCGACGCCCTGCCGGACAATATCAACGGCGGCTCTTTGCGGCGGATACAGGAAGCTCTGCAAGGTCTGCCGCCGGACCCGCTGTGGTAGGGGCAGGCTCAGCCGGCAGGTCACCAGCAACGGCGTGCAACTCCGGTTTGCGGGCCGTCCAGCGGCTGATCAGCCGGCGCAGCCCGTCGCGTGAAGGCTTCTCAAAGCCGTAATGTGCTAGTGCGGACAGCACGACCGTTACGGCAATCGCTGCCATCAACCAGTGGACGCGCTCCCCCGGCAGGCTCAGGCCAAACTTTGGCAGGGTGCGGAAGGTGCCAAACAGCACGACATCGTGGATCAGATAGATGGCGTAGGACCACACGCCGATCAGATAGACCGGTCGCCATGACAACATTTTGGCCACCGGGCCGTCGTCGTCGGAAAGGGCCATGATCAGCCCGGTAAACAGACCCACCAGAATGACGTCCGACGGGCGCCAGGCGATCAGCAGGAGCGACGCCACCAGAAACAGGACTGCGGCGCGAGACGGCACCAGAGCGCGGAAACGATAGGCCACCATACCGATGAAGAAGCTCAACAGGCAGCGCAGCAGGGTGCCGCTGGCGTAGGAGGCGGCGATGTCCAGCGGGCCTGAGCGGCGAATCGTCTGCCCGAACCACAGGGGGCCATAGGCGACAAAGGCCAGCAGACCGGCGGCCAGCCCGGTCCACAAAAGTGCGCGTTGCCACGAGCCTTTGAGGGCCGCAATCACCAGCAGTGGAAAAACCAGATAGGCCGCCCATTCGGTCGAGATCGACCATGACGGGCGGACGATGGAATTGGCCAGCCCCCAGGCCTGAGTCATGGTCAGGTTGGGTAACAGGCCGTGCCAGACGTCTTCCGCATAGTAGCGCTTACCCAGAACGGTCGGGATCAGGGCGGCGGTGATCAGCGTCATCAGCGCAAACAGCGGCCACACGCGCGCCACACGCATCAGGATGAACTTGCGGAAGTTCGGCCATTGAAAGCCTGCGTCGAACAGCTTGCCATAGGTCATGGCCATGACGAAGCCGGACAGGACAAAGAACAGATCGACCGAAATATAGCCATGCCGCACATAGTGCTGCCACGGATCGGGAAAGCGAAAATAGCCGGTGGCGTGATAGAGCACGACGAACAGGGCCGCGACGCCGCGCAAACCCGTGAGGGCGCGGATTTCGGACGATCGGGCGGCAGGCGTGGCGGTCATGCGATCACGATTTTGTGTGCGGTGTCTCTCCATGACGCCATGCCCCGACGAAGGCAAGTCAATTCCTGTGGCGCACCTTTGCAATTATGTCATTTAAGAAGGGAAGGTGGATGCGGATGTTCTTGCCCCGTTCCGGCCCTTCGCCTATATCGGGAGCATGTCCGACCTGCCTACCGATGCCTTATCCGAAACCCTCCCGACCGATGCGCCCCTGACGGGGGCGGCTCTGATCCTGCGTGAAGCGCGGCTGGCGGAAGACAAGCCCGGCGTCTATCGCATGATCGGAGAAAACGACGAGGTGCTCTATGTGGGCAAGGCCAAGTCGTTGAAAAAGCGCATCCTTCAGTATGCACAGGGGCGCGTCCATGCCCAGCGTATCGCGCGCATGGTCTATCTGACGCGATCCATGGTCATTGTGCGCACACAGACCGAGGGCGAGGCCCTGCTGCTGGAGGCGCGCCTGATCAAGGCGCTCAAACCGCGCTACAATGTGCTGCTGCGCGACGATAAATCCTTTGCCGAAATTCTGGTACGTAAGGACCACGCGGCAGCACAGATCACCAAGCATCGCGGGGCGCACGCCATTCAGGGCGAATATTTCGGCCCCTTCGCCTCGACCCAGGCGGTGAACCGTACCCTCGATACGCTGCAACGCGCCTTCCTGCTGCGTACCTGCACCGACAGCGTCTATGCCTCGCGTACGCGGCCCTGCATGTTGCATCAGATTCGTCGCTGTTCGGCGCCGTGTACCGGTGAGATCAGCCTTGAGGATTATGGCGCATTGGTGGGGCAGGCCGAGGCCTTTCTGAAAGGTCGTTCGCGCGTGGTCATCGACGACCTGACCAAACGCATGATGAAGGCCTCCGACGATATGGATTTCGAGAAGGCGGCACACCTGCGTGACCGGGTGCGGGCGCTCAACCACGTGTCCATGACCTCTTCCATCGGCATCGGTGAGGCCGAGGCCGACGTCTTTGCCGTGATCAGCGAAGGCGGGTCGGCTTGCGTACAGACCATCTTCTTCCGGGCGGGGCAGAACTGGGGCGACCGCGCCTACTTCCCGCGCGTGCCCGACAGCGGTGAAGAGACGGACAACGCTGAGGGCGAAATCCTCGATGCCTTTCTGGGGCAGTTCTATCAGGACCGTCCGGTACCGAAGCTCATCCTTGTCTCGCATCCCCTAAGTGAGCCGGACCTGATGATGGAAGCCCTGTCGCTGCGCGCCGGTCGTAAGGTCGAGATCCACTGCCCGCGCCGGGGCGAAAAGGCCGATGCTGTGGCCCATGCCCTCAACAACGCCAGGGCGGCGCTGGGCCGGCGCATGGCCGAACAGTCGGCGCAGACGCGCCTGCTGAAAGGCGTGGCGGAGGTGTTTGAGTTGCCCGCCCCGCCTAACCGCATTGAGGTTTACGACAACTCGCACCTCGGCGGCACGCATGCGGTGGGGGGCATGGTGGTGGCCGGGCCCGAAGGCTTTATGAAGGGGCAGTATCGCAAGTTTACCATCCGTGATCTCGATAAGATGACCGCCGGTGACGACTACGCCATGATGCGCGAAGTGTTCCGTCGTCGGTTTTTACGTCTGAAAAACCGTGCGGAAGATGCGACGGAAGAGGAAGGCTTTGGTCGTCCCGATCTGGTGCTGGTCGATGGCGGGCAGGGGCAACTTGAGGCCGTTCTGGACGTGATGCGCGAACTCGGCATGGAAGACATCCGCATTGTCGGTGTGGCCAAGGGGCCGGATCGCGACGCCGGGATGGAGCGCTTCTTCATGCCAGGACGTGCCCCCTTCATGATGGAGCCCAAATCGCCGGTCCTCTACTATCTTCAGCGCCTGCGCGATGAGGCGCACCGCTACGCCATCGGGGCCAATCGTCAAAAGCGCGACGCGGCGATCACCAAAAATCCGCTGGATGAGATCGAAGGCATCGGCCCGCGCAAAAAACGCGCCCTGCTGGCCGCCTTCGGGTCGGGCCGTGAGGTGGGCAAGGCGCGCATCGAAGACCTGCGCAAGGTGGAAGGCATCAATGAGGCCCTGGCCCAGCGCATCTACGACTTCTTCCATGGCGCGTGATCTAATTAAAACTGAACCATTTTGATTTTGAATTAGAATGGCTAAAGTAGGGCGGCATTACGGCGCTCCTGCGTTTCGTGCTTTTAGCGGGTGTAGGGGCGTGTACTTACCGTGGCGATTTTGTGAAATTTAACAATAAACATTTAATATCAATGCTTTAATTTAGCTCTTTCTGAGGTAATCGCTTCCGAAGCCTCCGGGTTGACGGGCCGACACACAGGATGATTTCTAAACTCTGCCAGAATTCATTTGACGGAAACGGGCTTATAGACGACTTATTTGATAGTAATTAACGCCGCTGAGGAATACACCATGAGCCCTCTGCATCACCTGACCGCGCCGCGCGCCCTGTCCGAGGCGGAGCAGCACATCCTGAACGCTATCAGCCAGATCCGTTATGGATCGGTCGAAGTGGTCATCCACGACTCGCGTATCGTTCAGATCGAAAAGAGCGAAAAGGTCCGTTTCGAGACCCGCCGCGATTAGTTTTAGCGCATTTGCGCCCACAAAAAAACACACGCGCCCTGACCGGACAGACCGGAAGCGACGCCTCTCACGCACGAAGGTATCCTCCATGTCCCATTCTCGCTCCGCTTTGCGGGCGGGGAAGATTTCGCTCGCCCTTCTGGCTGGTGTCTCTTCGCTCGCCCTTGCCGCCCCTGTGTTCGCTGCTGATGCGCCTGCCGCCGATGACGCGGCCTCTGGCGATAGCGCCATCACTGACGTCTATGTCACCGCCCGCCGTAAGAGCGAAAACCTGCAAAAGGTGCCGATCGCTGTCTCGGCCATCTCCGGTGAGCAACTCGAATCCGCTGGCATCTACAACGTCGAGAACCTGCAAAAGGTGCAGCCGAGCCTGCAATTCATCTCGTCCAACCCGCGCAATACGGCGACGACCATCCGCGGTCTGGGGTCGGGCATTGGCCTGACCAATGACGGGCTTGAACAGGGCGTCGGCATCTATGTCGATGAAGTCTTCTATGCCCGCCCCGGCTCGGCGGTTGTCGATCTGCTCGACATTGAGCGCGTCGAAATTCTGCGCGGCCCGCAAGGCACCCTGTTTGGCAAGAACACCACGGCCGGTGCGCTCAACATCACCACCCGCGCCCCCAGCTTCACGCCGGAAGGCCGTGTCGAGGCCAGCGTCGGTGACTATGGCTTCCTGCAAACCAAGATAAGCCTGTCGGGCCCGCTCAGCGACACCGTGGCCGTGCGTGTGGCCTTCGGCGGCACCAGGCGCGATGGCCTGTTCAAGAACACCTATCTGAACGTCAAGCAGAACGATCTGAACAGTCAGGTCCTGCGCGCCCAACTGCTGTGGAAGCCATCGGATAAGCTCAATGTGCGTCTGTCCTACGACTTCGCCTATCAGGACCCGGAGGCCAATACCCAGACCTTCGTGCGCTATGGGGCGTCGCTGCGGGCCGCCAATCGTCAGTTCCCGGCGCTGGCCGCGGCGCTCAACTATGCGCCGCCGTCGGCCAACCCCTATGACCGGCTGGTCGATGTCAATTCGCCGCTGGAAGCCAAGCAGGTGATCAATGGCCTGTCGGGTACGGTCAACTGGGACCTGGGCGATGTCACCCTGACCTCGATCACAGCCTATCGCGACTGGGACTGGACGCCGCAGAACGACCGCGACTACACCTCTCTGTCGATCCGGGTCAAATCTAACAACCCGTCTGAACAGCAGCAAATCTCTCAGGAATTCCGACTGGCTTCGAACGGCGACCGCAAGGTCAACTGGGTGGTCGGGGCCTATGGCTTCAATCAGCGCGTCGAAACCAACGGCGTGGAACAGTGGGGCAAGGACGGGGCCTTCTGGCTCATCGGTACCAATGTGCCTGCAAACCTTATTGACGGCCTGACCTCCAGAACCCACGTGGTCACCAAGGTGCGCTCCTATGCGGTGTTCGGGCAACTGACCTGGAACGTGACGGACCGCTTCCGCATCACGCCGGGCCTGCGCTACACCTATGAGGAAAAGGACGGCAGCTTCCGCCAGATCGTCACCGGCGGGCTGGCGACGACGGTCGCGTCCCAGATCACGGCCAAGAACAATATCGCCCCGACCTATGCCTATACGGCCGATTATCAGGACGACAGCCCGTCGGGTCAGATCAACTTCGCCTATGACCTGACGCCCACCGTGCTGGGCTATGTCAACCTGTCGAAGGGCTATAAGTCGGGCGGTATCAATGCTGCCGGTGTGCCGGTCGATGCCAACTTCCAGCCCTTCAGCGCCTCCATCGTCGTCAAGCCGGAAGAGGTGGAGACCATCGAAGCGGGCCTGAAGACGCAGTTCTGGGATAAGCGCGGCACGGTCAATGTCGCGATCTACAGCACGAACGTCAAAGACTATCAGGCGACCGTCGTGGACGGTAATCTGGGGGCCATTCGTCCCTATCTGGCCAATATCGAGAAGGTCGAGGTGCGTGGCGTTGAACTGGACGGCAAGTTCCGTGCGACGGATAACCTGCTGATCTATGGCTCGGTGAGCTATACCGACGGCAAGTACGCCTCGTTCAAGAACGGTCCGGCCCCTCTGGAGCTTCAGACCTCCAGTTCTTCCGTTGCCGACCTCAGCGGTAAGGACCTGCCCGGCGTGTCGAAGTGGGCGGGCTCGATCGGCTGGGAATATAATCACCCGGCCACCATCGGTAAGCTGAGCGGCGACGCCTATTTTAGCGGTGATGTCTCCTACCGGTCCGATTGGAACTCCGATCCGTCGGTGTCGAAATATACGGTCGTCGAAGCCTCGACCACCGCCAACTTTCGCGTCGGCTACCGCGCCAGCGGCGGCACGGAGGTCTTCCTGTGGGCCAAGAACGCCTTCAACGAAGAGTATCTGCAATTCCTCAGCCTTCAGGCCGGTAACTCCGGGGCCATTTATGGCCAGCCCGGCGACCCGCGCAGCTTCGGCGTCACCGTGCGTAAAGCGTTTTAAAACCTATGGTCCGGATTGCGTCGCCGGTGCAGGTCACGCGATCCGGTTCGCTAGATGCGGCGTAATCGACACGGAGGCCCCTTAACCGCGCAAAAATGATCGAAATAAATAGACATTGATCAAAAATTCGATCACCTTCGCGCGGCTGCCCCGCCGCTGGTGAGGAATGCAGCGCATAATTCAGACGGGGAAAACATATGATTAAGCGTCCGCATTTTATCGTGTTTGCGTGCTCTGCGCTGTTGACGACCATGGTGATGGGCACGACCGTTTCGGCTCAGGCCTTGCCCGACCATCTGGCCAAGATGGACAAGGATGGCGATGGCAAGCTGAGCCCCGAAGAATGGGTGCGTGACAAGCCGTCCCTGTTCAAACGCATCGACGCCAATGGCGACAAGGCCCTGAGCAGGGATGAAATCGAAAAATTCTACGTCGGCATAGCGCCGGCCGATGACCCCAAGACGATCAAGCGTATCGCGGACATGGCGGCGGCGGATGCCAATGCCGATGGCAAGGTGACGCTTGAGGAACTCACCGCATATAACCTGGCGGGGTTCAAGACGCGCGACAAAAACGCCGATGGGTTTATTACCGGCGCTGATCTGTAGGTTTTAGAGCGGAATGATTTCTAAAATCATCCGCTCAAGCCACCATTGAGGCGGCGGCCAAGGTGGCGAAGCCACCGCCCGGCGAGGGGCGAAACAAGAATCCAGATCATTATGTTCCACCAGAAATCATAATGATCTAAGAGCCTTTTCCGATCCAAGCGGAAAAGGCCCTGTTTTATGCCTCAACCGCAAGGCCTGCGGCGATCCAGCCATTGATGCCGGGAGCCAGATGCGCGTCGGCGGTGAGGCCGAAGGCTTGCGCCGCTTCGATGGCGCGCAGCGACCGCACCCCTCCGGCGCACATAAAGATGATCTCCTTGCCGTCCTGCGGCAGTTCGGCCGGATGGAAGGTGGAGAGGGGCAGGTTGACGCTGCCGGGCACGCGCACGCGCTCGTACTCATACAGCTCGCGCACATCGATCAGGTGGATCGCCCCGCTGTCGAGGGCGGCCTGAACTTCGGCGGGCGTAAGATTGCGAACGGACATGCGTGTGCCTTTAATGCGTTGCGGGTGTGAAGGTCATACAATCCCGGCACGATCGTCGCAATCGCTGAATATCCATGAAATAAATGTGGTTATTTGTCGCGCGGCGTCTGGTCCCTGAGGCAGGCTGACGCGCGGCGGAATGCGCAGGTCACAGACGCGCGGCGGGCGGCTAAACCCAACTTCGAAGCGAAACGCACGAAGAGGAGTATTCGCCATGAAAATCGCTTATCTGATCGGTGCCAGCCTGCTGGTTATGGGCCTTGCCAACGGCGCGTCGGCGCAGGAGTTCAAGCCCAAGGCCAAGGGGCAGTTCATCGTCGCCACCCGCATCACCAGCGTCGCCCCGGACGAAAAGGGCGACATCAAGACAGCCGCCGGCGTCGACAGCGGTCTGGATGTCAAGGTGAAGGACGACACCATCCCCAGCCTTGGCTTCACCTATTTCTTCACTGACCATATCGCCGTTGAGGCCATTCTGGGCACGTCCAAGCACGAAGTGCGCGCCGTGGGCGGCACAACCGATGTGAAGGTGCATACGACGCGCGTCCTGCCGCCGGTCATTGCGGCTCAATATCACTTCAACCCCAAGGGCCGCGTCAGCCCCTATGTGGGCGCGGGCGTCAACGCCATGATCTTCTACAACAGCAAGGACTATAACGGCTTCAAGGTGAAGCTGGATGATGGTCTGGGCTATGCGCTTCAGGGCGGTGTCGATATCGCCCTGAAGGGCAACTGGTCGCTCAACGCCGACGTGAAAAAGGTGTGGTTCAACACCGATGCCAAAATCAATGACGGCGCGCTGAAGTCCAAGGTCGATCTCGACCCGGTCGTCGCCTCGGTCGGTCTGGCCTACCGTTTCTAGAGCGAAATGACTTTAGGTGGAAACGCCATTTCGCTCTAAATTTTTGTTTTGTCGCGATGTTTTTGCGGAAAACCGCTCACACTTTTCCGCAC
>NZ_JAIWNX010000052.1 GCF_020217185.1 Asticcacaulis sp. | reverse complement strand
GTCGCGCCGGTCGAAACGCCGCCGATCCGCTTTCAGCCGGTCGCTGAGACGCCCGCGGATGAGGCCGATATCGTTGTCGGCTATGAGGTTAATGACGCCATTTCGCGCATGGTCATGGCCTATTACCAATTGTCGTTTGCCATGGCGCAGGCCTATGTCAACTGGCTGCGCACCCTGATGCAGGCGGCGTCGTGGAACCGGCTGGGCCTCTATGTGCCGCTGAATGCCTTTATTTCGCGCGGCTGAACGGGACTTTAAGCGTCAGATTGGTCGCCCGCGCTCAAAGAGCGAAGCGTTAGCGCAACAAAAGAGCGGCGACCTAAGCCTTGCGTTTAAAAGGTACTTTAAGCGTTAAATAGGTCGCCGCCCGCCACAGCCATTCCAGCGGGCCATAGTGGAAATGGCGGAACCACAGGTGCGCCAGACCCATCTGTGCCGCAAAGGCAACGAGGCCGAGAAGAACCGCTTCCGACTGGCTCATCGTGGCGTGCAGCCCCAGACCGAAGCTGTAGAAGACCGGCACGAAGACCAGTGACTGCCCCACGTAAAGGCTGAGCGTCATGCGGCCGGGGGCAGCAAAGGCGTTCAGCCCGCGATGCAACGGGCCGTAATAGAGACTGAGGAACCCGAACATCAGGGTCAGCATGATGCTGAGGTCGGTCAGGCTGGACCAGATGCCGGACCACAGGGCATTGGGCATACGCGATGCCTCAGTCGCCGGGATCAGGCCGCTGATCAGGCCCTGACTGTGCCACAGAATAAGGGCGGCGATCAGCGACAGGACAAGACCGATCAGGCGCACCCGCCCGAAGCGTTCCGGCTGACTGAAAAAGCCGATGCGCCCCAGACAGAGCCCGATCAGGGACAGGCCCAGTATCTGGCTCAGGCGGCCGGACTCGTACATGAACATCCACTTGAACGGATGGCCGTCCACCCAGTTCTGACGCACGGTCTCAAGGAGGCTCTTGCCGGTCAGATAGGCTTCGGGGATCGTGCCGCCCCAATAACCGAACGGGCGATTAGCCCAGTCGGCCCCGTTCAGCGCGGCCCCCAGTTGAATCCACATCAAAGGCTGGAGCAGGCAGATCACGCCGATGGTGGCGATCAGAGCGGTGGATTTCAGTCGATAGAAGGGGACCAGCAGCACGCCCATGAGCGCCAGAACCTCCAGTATATCGCCGCGATACCACAGGCCGTGCAACAGGCCGATGATCAGCAGGACCGCCAGCCGCCACAGAAAGCGTCCGGTGAAATCGACACCCTTACGCGCCGAATTGTCCATGATGATGAAGAAGGAGACGCCGAAGCACAGGGCCATCAGCGCAAAGGCCTTACCGCCAAACAGGGTGAAGATGACGTTGTGCCACAGAAGCTGCGCCGGGTCAGTGACCGGATGCGCCCAGTACAGTTCGAACAGTTCCGGCATATGCACCATGAACAGACCAAACAGCGCAAAACCGCGCAGGGCATCCAGCCCCTCCAGACGCTGCGGCGTCGAAGGGACACTCTTGGGGGTGGCCATACTGTTTCTCCCTGAATGGCCCGCTCTGTGGTCGGGCCTTATCGCGAGACTATAGACAACGTTATCAGGGGCTGGCAAGCGCGCCCTGCGCGTGCAGAATCTCATGGAAAATCTGTCAAAAAGGCTTATAGGGGGCGGATGAAAAGACACTCCGATAAAACCCGCGGCCACAAGGCCGAGGCTCAGGGACCCAGCCAGCGCCAGTTGCGCGCCGGCGAACTGGTCCGTCACGCGCTGGTGGAAATCCTGCGCGAAGAAGAACTGCACGACGAGGCCCTGCAGGGGGTTTCGATCACCATTACCGAAGTCCGCTGTTCACCGGACCTGCGCCACGCCACGGTGTTTGTGGAACCGCTGGGGGCTGGCCTGGGCGGCGTGACCATCTCTAAGGACAAGATCGCCCCGGCGATAGAGGCGCTGAACCGTCACGCCAAGTTCCTGCGCGGGATTCTGGGGCGCATGATCGACATGAAGTTCACGCCGGACCTGCGCTTCCTGCATGACGAAAGCTTCAATGAGGCGGCGCGTATCGACGCCCTGTTTATGCGTCCGGACGTGGCCAGAGACCTCAGAAACGATCCGCGTCCTGAGGATGAGGACGAGGACTAACCTTGGCACGTAAGAAAAAAGGTGATCTGGTCAATGGCTGGGTCTGTCTGGACAAGCCCGTAGGGATGGGCTCGACTCAGGCCGTCAGCTTCGTGCGACGTCTGTTCAACGCGCAAAAGGCCGGGCACGCCGGTACGCTGGACCCGATGGCGTCGGGCATCCTGCCCATTGCTCTGGGTGAGGCGACTAAGACCGTCCCCTACCTGATGGAAGCGGACAAGGTCTATCGTTTCACCGTCCGCTGGGGGCAGCGCACAGCCAGCTACGACCTCGAAGGCGACATCCTCGAACAGGACGATCTGCGCCCGACCGAGGCGGAAATCCGCGACGTCCTGCCGCAGTTCATCGGCGAGATCGAACAGGCTCCACCCGCCTTTTCGGCGATCAAGGTCGATGGGCAGCGCGCCTATGATCTGGCACGCGAAGGCGTGGAGGTCGAGCTGGAGGCGCGGCCGGTGGTCGTGCACGACCTGACGCTGGAGCGTATTCTTTCCGCCGATGAGGCCGAATTCCTGCTTCATTGCGGCAAGGGCACCTATGTGCGGGCCATTGCGCGCGACCTCGCGCTGGAGCTGGGCGTGCTGGGCGTTGTCAGTGCGCTGCGCCGTGAGCGCGTCGGCGGCTTCGACATTAATTTGTCCGCAGGGGTGGAAAAGTTAGAGGATTTGAGGCATAGAGACGCCGCTTTGGACGCTTTGCTTCCCGTAGAGACGGCGCTGGACGACATCCCGGCCCTGCCTGTGACGGAAGACGAGGCCACAAGGCTCAAACAGGGTCGCGAAATCCCCCTGTCCTTCTCCCGCACGCAAACGGCGGAAGACGCTCTGAAAATCCGGTCACAATCGGGAAAATCGGAGCACGGGCGTACCCTTTGGGCGCACCGGGACGGAGACATCGTTGCCCTGGGCGAATTGCGTCTGGGGCAATTTTACCCCACACGCCTTATCAACCTGTAACCCTGCGGACCTTGTCCGTGAAAGGAGACCCCGATGTCGATCACGCTTGAGCGTAAAGCTGAACTGATCAAGACCCACGCCCGTTCGGAGAACGATACGGGTGGGTCCGAAGTGCAAATCGCTATCCTGTCGGAGCGCATTGCCAACCTGACCGAGCACTTCAAGACGCACAAGAAGGACAACCACTCCCGTCGTGGCCTTCTGAAGCTGGTGTCGCAACGCCGCCGCCTGCTGGACTACCTCAAGGCCACCGACACCGCCCGTTACACGGCGATCGTCGAGACCCTGGGTCTGCGTCGCTAAGACTATCTCTCAGGGCCTGACGCAACGTCAGGCCCTGATTGTATTCAAGCGCGTGCCGAAACGTGCCAAGCGGTTTTCGGACTCACAGGCGCGACAAGGTAAAGGCATAGAGCCGGGTTTCACCATCGGAAGGAAACCGGCTCTATGGATACCCGGAACGCGGACCGGGCACACAAATTCGCGTGACGGTCCCATCAAATCGGGACACTACTCATCTGCCGGACGATACGGCAGATATTTTCGGGAAGGGATTCGCCCTTTCTTACACCGGGTCGCCGCCCAGTCAGGCCGCCACCCTTCAGCCACCCCGTCAGGAATGGGCCTGCCGGGTGACAGAAAGACACACATGTTTGACATCAAAAGAAAAACCATCGAGTGGGCCGGGCGCAAACTGACGCTCGAAACCGGCCGTATCGCCCGTCAGGCGGACGCCGCCGTGCTGGCCACCTACGGTGAAACCACCGTGCTGGCGACCGTGGTTTATGCCCGCGCGCCGAAGCCGGGTCAGGACTTCTTCCCCCTGACGGTCAACTATCAGGAAAAGACCTTCGCCGCCGGTAAGATTCCGGGCGGCTACTTCAAGCGTGAAGGTCGCCCCAGCGAAAAAGAAACGCTCGTTTCGCGCCTGATCGACCGTCCGATCCGCCCCCTGTTCGTCAAGGGTTTCAAGAACGAAGTTCAGGTCGTCGTGACCGTGCTGTCGCACGACATGGAAAACGATCCGGACATCCTCGGCATGGTCGCCGCCTCTGCGGCTCTGACCCTGTCGGGCGTGCCCTTCATGGGTCCCATCGGTGGTGCCCGCGTCGGCGTCATCAATGACGAATATGTCCTGAACCCGACTCTGGATCAGATGAAGGAAAGCGCGCTCGACCTCGTGGTCGCCGGTACGCAGGACGCCCTGATGATGGTCGAGTCCGAAGCGCAGGAACTGTCGGAAGACAAGATGCTGGGCGCGCTGATGTTCGCCCATGCCGGTATGCAGCCGGTTATCGATGCCATCATCGAGCTGGCTGAACACGCCGCCAAGGAGCCCTTCGAATTCGAAGCCGAAGACTTCTCGGACGTCGTGGCCAAGATCAAGGAACTGGTCGGCCCGGACATCATCGCCGCCTATGCCCATAAGGGCAAGCACGAGCGTCACGCCGCCGTTGGCGAAGCCAAGAAGAAGGCCGCGGCCGTTCTGGTGAAGTCCGAAGAGAACCCGGAAGGCGTCGAAGCTGCCGTCTTCGGTTCGGCCTTCAAGGAATGCGAAGCCGACGTCCTGCGTCGTGACATCATCGACCACGGCAAGCGCGTGGACGGTCGTGCCGTCGATAAGGTCCGTCAGATCGTGTCGGAAGTCGGCGTCCTGCCGCGCACCCACGGTTCGGCCCTGTTCACCCGTGGTGAAACTCAGGCCTTGGTCGTGGCCACGCTGGGTACCGGCGAAGACGAGCAGTTCATCGATGCGCTGGAAGGTACCTATAAGGAACGCTTCCTGCTGCACTACAACTTCCCTCCGTACTCGGTGGGTGAAGCGGGCCGCATGGGTTCGCCGGGCCGCCGCGAAATCGGCCACGGCAAGCTGGCATGGCGTGCCATCCGCCCGATGCTGCCGTCGGCGGAAGAATTCCCCTATACCCTGCGCGTTGTTTCCGAGATCACCGAGTCGAACGGCTCGTCCTCGATGGCCACTGTCTGCGGCACCTCGCTGTCGCTGATGGACGCCGGCGTGCCGCTGAAGCGTCCGGTATCGGGTATCGCCATGGGCCTGATCCTCGAAAAGGACGGCTATGCGGTTCTGTCGGATATTCTGGGTGACGAAGATCACCTGGGCGACATGGACTTCAAGGTGGCCGGTACGGAGCTGGGTATCACCTCGCTGCAAATGGACATCAAGGTTCCGGGCATCACCGAAGAGATCATGACCAAGGCGCTGCGTCAGGCCAATGAAGGCCGTCTGCACATCCTCGGTGAAATGAACAAGGCCATTTCGGGTGCCCGCGAAGAGCTGGGTGAATTTGCGCCGAAGATCGAGACGATCAAGATCGCAACCGACAAGATCCGCGAAGTCATCGGGTCGGGCGGCAAGGTCATCCGCGAAATCGTGGAAAAGACCGGTGCTAAGATCGACATCGGCGAAGACGGCACCATCAAGATCGCCGCTTCGGAACAGTCGAAGATCGACGCCGCCCGCGACTGGATCAAGTCCATCGCTTCGGAGCCGGAAATCGGTGCCATCTATAAGGGCAAGGTCGTGAAGGTCGTCGATTTCGGCGCGTTCGTGAACTTCTTTGGCGCCAAGGACGGCCTCGTCCACATCTCGCAGATCAAGAACGAAAAGGTCGCCAAGACCTCGGACGTCCTGAGCGAAGGCGACGAAGTGAAGGTGAAGTTCCTGGGCTTTGATGATCGCGGCAAGACCAAGCTGTCGATGAAGGTCGTCGATCAGGAAACCGGCGAAGACCTCACCGAAAAGCTGGCCGCCGAAAAGGCCGCCCGTGACGAGGCCCGTGCGGCTTCGGGTGAAGCACCGGAAGCCGATGGCGATGAAGGTGGCGAAGAGCGTTCGGGCGGCGACCGTCCGCGCCGCTCGCGTCGTCCCAGAAGAGACTAGGCGCGCCGCGACTAACGCTTGTGTTCCGGGGTGAAGGGATCCATGACCCCTTCATCTTTTAAGCCTATAAAAAGGCGGTCCCTTTTGGGGCCGTCTTTTTTATGGGTCCAAGGTGAGGGGCCACAGGCCCCTCGACCCCATGACCGCAAAGCGTTAAAGCTTTCCGATGCACACACTCAGCGACCAAATCTTTGACCGTGGCGCGATCCTGCTTCTGGCCAACAAGGGTGAGCCGGTGCGGCTGGTCGGTTGTGAGGCCGAGGGGTTGGACCTCAGCGATTTTATTCTGAACGGCTGGGTGTTCGAAGACTGCATCCTGCGCAAGACCAAGTTTCGCGGGGCGAAGCTGGAGCAGGCGCAATTTATTTCCTGCAAGGGCGGGCAGGCCGATTTTACCTCCGCCGATCTGACCGAGGCGCAGTTCACGGCTTGCGATTTCAACAACACCCCGTTCAAGGGGGCTGGCCTCGCGCAGGCGCGTTTTCTGCGCTGCAAGCTGACCGGGGCCGATTTCAGCCATAGCCGCAATATGGACGTCAGCTTTGAGGATTGCCGACTTAATGACGCGCGGCTGAAGAATTTTGCCTTTGTCAAACAGACGCTGAAATCGCTCGATCTGACCAATGCCGATCTGCAAGGCTGCGATTTCCGGCAGGCGGTGTTCGAAGAATGCAGCCTGCGCGATGCCCTGCTCGATCATGCGCGCTTTGAAGGGGCGGATCTGCGCGGAACGGATATCGGCGGTGTGCGTCTTGAGGATGCGCGCCGTTTCAAAGGGGCGACCATTTCGCGCTCTCAGGCCGCAGAACTCCTTTCGGAACTGGGACTTAAGGTGCGATAACATTTCGCACGCGCAACAAACGCCACAAAATTACCCAAAATTACAAACGTTTAACGGGTCATATCTGCAAAATAATGTATGGAGAAAGCAACGGGGGTGCGCCATCGCGTCGTATAAGGACGGCGGACCTGCCCGCCCATACATTTTCTCAGAGCACCCACATGTCCTCTTCCAAACGCCTCGCCGGCACCAGCCTGTCCGTCCTAGCCTCACTTTTGCTGGTGTCCGCCGCGGCGGCACAGACCACCACCGCCCCCGCTGAAAAGCCTGCCGAGCAGAAGACACCCGAAAAGACGCCTGAAAAGGCTGACGAGCCGACCACCATCACCGTTACCGGCGCGAAGTCGCAGAACCGTATCGACCGTCAGGTCTATGATAATACCAAAAATGCCGACGCGGCCATTGGTACGGCGGCGGACACGCTGAACAAGGTGCCGGGCGTCACGGTCGATGCCAACGGCAATGTCGCTTTGCGCGGCAATACCAATGTGCAGGTCTATATCGACGGCAAGCCCTCGGCCATGATGCAGGGCGACAACCGCGCCGGGGCCATTCAGGCCATGTCAGGCGGTGATATTTCCTCCGTCGAAGTGATGAACAATCCGGGTGCGCAGTTTTCGTCCGAAGGCACGGGCGGCATCATCAATCTGGTGATGCGCAAGAACCGCCGTCCGGGCGGCTTCGGCTCGGCGAATGTCGCTGTGGGCGATGGTCGCTACAATGGCGGCGTCAACGGCAGCTATACGGTGGGCAAGATTTCGCTGAATGGCGGCATCAACTACCGCGACGAAAGCGGCACAGGCCGCACGACGCGCCGCCTGATCAATCGTGATGCCAATGGCAATATCGTTTCGCGCACCGACTCCAATGGCGAAGGTACCGGCGGTTTCACCAACTTCGCCCTCAATGGCGGTATCGACTATAATCTGGACGACACCAACACCCTGAGCGCGCAGGTGACCTATAACAAGCGGGAATTCACCAGCGAAGGCACCGGCGTTTCGGCGACCTATAATGCGCTTGGGGCCGCGACTCAGCGCTATATCAACCAGTCGCGCTCCAAAAACCCGGGCTCAGACCAAAGCCTGGCCCTGACCTGGAGCCATACGGGCAACCTGCCGGGTGAAACCCTGAAGGCCGATCTGCGCATCAGCCGTTCGACGGGCGGCAGCGAATACGTCAATATCAATAATTTCACCCTGCCGACCGTATCGACGACCACCGACACCAAGATTTCGTCGCGCGCGCTGAGCAGCGCCGTATTCAGCATCGACTATAACCGCCCGGTCGGCACGGATCAGCTGACCACGGGTATTCAGATCACGCGCGACGACAATACGGTCAGCAATGAATCGACCGGTATCGGGGCGGATGGCCTTGGCAACACCCTGCTGTCCAACAGCTTCCAGTACAAGCAAACCATCAGTGCGGCCTATGCCACCTATCAGAAGCCGTTTGGCGAAAAGTGGGTGGTTCTGGGCGGCGTGCGCGTCGAAAACCTCGACCTCGACACCTTGCTGGCGAATACGGGTACGCGCACCAGCATCAACTACACCAAGGTCAGCCCCAGCTTCTTCGCCACCTACCTGCTGTCGGATACGGCCAAGCTGCGCTTCTCCTACGCGCGTCGTTTGCAACGTCCGAACCCGCAGGCGCTCAATGCGGCGATCACCTATGTCGATGCGCAGAACGTCAGTCAGGGCAACCCGAACCTCAAGCCGCAGGAAACGGACTCGTTCGAAGTGGGTTATGAGGTGACCAAGCCCAAGATCAACTATCAGATCCGTGGCTATTACCGCGAAAACAACGACGTCATCACGCAGACGAGCCGCTTCCTGACGGGCAATGTGCTGCTGACGACGCAGGAAAACGGCGGGTCGAGCACGGCGGGCGGCGTCGAAGTCAATATCAATGGTCAGCTGACGCCAAAGCTGAACCTGTCTCTGGGTGGCGATGTTGCGCGCACCGAACTGACCACGCCGGCCAATGGCACGCAGGAAGCGGATTCGGTCAATGGCCGTATGAACTTCACCTACACCCTGACGCCGAAAGACACGCTTCAGGCCTTCTTCTTCGCGCGCGGCAAGACCCTGACCGGGCAGGGCTATACCGAGCCGTTCGGTATGGGGAACATCACCTACGCCCGCAAGCTGACGCCGAAAGCCACCCTGACGGTGACGGTGCGCGATCCGCTGAACACGGGCAAGTCGGTGAGCTATACCGACACCAAGACCGTCTATTCGGAATCGAGCCGCAGCCAGCAGGCCAGTGTGTTCTACGTCGGTCTGCGCTACACCTTTGGCGGCCCGGCTCCGGCCAATGCGCAGCAAAACCAGATGCGCATGATGGGCGGCCCCGGCATGGGCCCGCGTCCGGGTGGGATGTAAAAGGGGTCGAGGGGCTGCGGCCCCTCGACCTTGGAACAACAAGAAAGGGCGACCCCTTTTACGGGATCGCCCTTTCTTGTTGTTATAGAAGACGAAGGGGTCACGACCCCTTCACCCCAATACGATCGGCGTTACTTCGGCACCACGCGCACAATGCGGCCTTCGGCATTGTCAAAGGCCGCATAGAGCGCACCGTCCGGCCCCTGCACCACGTCGCGGATGCGTTCCATGAAGTTGGTGAGCAGCTTTTCCTCCTTCACCACCTTGCCGTTTTCCAGCGTAATCATGCCGAGATATTTGAACTTCAAAGAGGCGACGAACACCTTGCCCTGCCACTGTTTATACGGCCCGTTGTAGAAGACCATATTGCCGGGGGCCATCGACGGGGTCCAGTAATAGAGCGGCTGTTCCAGCCCCTCCTTTGCCGTCTGACCGATCTTGCCGCCACCATATTCTTCACCATAGGTGATCAGCGGCCAGCCATAGTTCTTGCCCGGCTTGACGATGTTGATTTCGTCACCGCCCTGCGGACCGTGCTCATTGGTCCACAGATCGCCGGTTTCCGGGTGCACAAAGGCCCCCTGCTGATTGCGGTGCCCAAGGCTCCAGATTTCCGGTTTGGCTCCGGCCGTCTTCACAAACGGATTGTCGTCGGGGATCGAGCCGTCCGGGCGGATGCGCAGCGTCTTACCGATCGTGGTATCGAGCCGCTGCACCAGAGGCCGCTGATTGGCGCGATCACCGACGGTGATAAACAGGTATTGCCCGTCTTTCGAAAAGACG
>NZ_JAIWNX010000051.1 GCF_020217185.1 Asticcacaulis sp. | reverse complement strand
ATGCGCGACCCCCAGTGGTTGGGACTTTCGACCTTGGGTGTTTGCCGCCAGATGACCTGAAGACCGGTAATGGCCGAACCGTTGAGCTTGCCGCGCGCCACGGCCGTACCCGCCGTATCGTTTTCGCCCTCTTCGGAGAAGCTGAAATAGACGAGGCCGTTTTCGCTGAATTTCGGATCGACCGCGACGCCCAGAAGACCGCCCTGACCATAATCGACCACGGTTGGGCCACCGGAAATCGACTGAAGGCTCTTGCCGTCTTTACTGATCAGCTTGATCCCGCCCGCCTTTTCCGTAACCAGCAAACGCCCATCGGGCAGGAAGGCCATGCCCCAGGGTTGTTCTATGCCTTCGGCGAATACGCTGGCTTCAAAGGCGTTCGACTCAGGCGAAGGGCGGCTGGCCGTCTGGGCGCAGGCAGGCGTGGTCAGGAGTAGGCTCAGGCTCAGACCGGTAAGCAACAGATCGCGGCGTTTCATCAGGGCCTCTTTTCGCAAGGGTTTGAGCGAGATTAACACTCCCTGATACGGCCGCCACTTAAAAACCGATTGCACAATGGCTTGATAGCGCAAGAAAAAACCCCGCCGGACGAACCAGCGGGGTTTCAATTTCGATAAGCGGTAGAGGCTTAGCCCTCGGTGGACTCGCTGGCCGCCATCTGGGCGCGCAGTTCGTCGCCCTTCGAGCCGCGCGTCGAGTTTTGCGAACGCTCGACGATACGGGCTGACTTGCCGCGACGGTCGCGCAGATAGTACAGCTTGGCGCGACGCACGACGCCGCGGCGCTTGACTTCGATCGAGTCGATGTTCGGCGACAGCAGCGGGAACTTACGCTCCACGCCTTCGCCGAAGGAAATCTTGCGGACGGTGAAGGTTTCGTTGATGCCCGTGCCGGCGCGGGCGATCACGACGCCCTCATAGGCCTGAACGCGCTCACGGTCGCCTTCCTTGATCTTCACGTTGACGCGAACGGTGTCGCCCGGTTGGAAAGCCGGAACGGTCTTGCCAGCCTTCAGCTTGGCCACTTCTTCGGCTTCGATCTTTTGAAGCAGGTTCATGATGTAACTCCTATTTAGGGCTTACTCCGCTTTGGGAGCGCCTTTTGCCTGTGATTTGGAAAGATACGCCGCCCAGAGGTCCGGTCTGCGTTCCTTCGTGGTTGCCTCTCTTTGTTTTTGCTTCCACACGGCCATCTTTTTGTGATCGCCGGACAAAAGCACTTCGGGGATGTCGAGGCCCTCAAACGTCCGCGGTCGCGTGTACTGCGGGTGTTCGAGGAGACCATCCTCAAAACTCTCGGTATCGAGGCTTTCGGCGGCCCCCAGTACACCGGGGATAAGCCGCACGACTGCCTCTATGGTGACCATCGCCGCCGACTCTCCGCCCGCAAGGACGGCGTCACCGACGCTGATTTCCTCAAAGCCGCGCGCATCCAGCACGCGCTGATCGACGCCTTCAAACCGACCGCACAAAACGATCAGGCCCGAAGCCTTCGACCATTCCCTGACCTTGTCCTGAGTGAGCCGCCGTCCACGGGCGCTCATATAGACTTTGGGCCGGTCATCGGCCCCCAGACTGTCCAGCGCCTTGGCGATCACATCGGCCTTCAGCACCTGTCCGGGACCACCCCCGGCAGGGGTGTCGTCGAGAAAGCCGCGCTTATCGCTCGAAAAGGTCCGAATGTCCACAGGCTCAAGCGCCCAAAGGCCAGATTCTTTTTGCGCATTCCCCAGAACCGATACCCCCAGCGGGCCGGGAAAGGCTTCCGGGAACATGGTCAGCACCGACACGCGATAGGGCGCGGGGGTTTCAGGGGAATGTTCAGGCAGATCGGTCATTGGGTTGGCTCGGCAAGTCCCCAAATCTCAATCCAGAAAAGGATGAGGCGGGACAATTTCATACTCCCCCGGCGTACCGGGGGAGGTGGCAGTCTGCTTTAGCAGACTGACGGAGGGGGGCTTACCACAGAAGTCGTGAAATACAAATCTTACCGCCGCAAACGCAGCGTCAGGCCAATGGTGCGCGGCTGACCGACAAAGGCATTAAACGTGCCCGACTGCATAGGTGCGCCAAACACCACCTGATAATAGGTCTCATTGGTCAGATTGGTCCCCCACAGGTCGAGCGCCACCGTCTCATCACGGTTCGCCACACTCAGACGGCCATTCATTAATGTATAGGCGCCCTGAATCTTGATGGGGGCGAGATCAGAACCGGTATTGTAATCGGAATTATAGCGCGCATCGAGCGCCGCGCCCCAGTTCAGGCCCTGCCATTCGCGGTGATAATCGGCCTGAAGCGTCGCTGACCATTTGGGCGCAAACGAGGCGCGGGCGTCGGCGAGGCGCGGCAGGCCGGGCACGGGCTGCGACCCGAACTGACTCTCGGACCAGGTGACGCCGCTGACCAGACGCAGGCCGTTTTTCAGCGTCAGGCGCGTTTCCGTCTCTATGCCGTGCGATGTCAGCTCTGGCACCGAGGTGACAAGGAAGGTCGCGCCGAGGAAGGTGTTGAGCTGAAAATCGCGGAAGTCCTGATGGAAGGCCGCGGCATCAAAGGCCAGACGCCCGCGCCACCAGCGGCCTTTCAGCCCGACCTCATAGGCGGTGACGGTTTCCGCACGGAAGGACGTATCGCGATCGGCCGCATAGGTCGTCGTCTGTTCACGGTCGAGATTGAAGCCGCCGCCCTTCCAGCCGCGCGCCACCGAGGCATAGCTCATCAGCGAAGGCGTGGTCTGCCAGCTCAGCTTGAACGTGCCGGTCACGGCGTCGTCCGACATCTTTTGCGTCAGGTCGAGACGGTTGAAGGCGGGGTTGGAAAAGGACTGACACAGCGTCCCCAGACCCGACGACCCCAGCTTTTGTGCCGCCGCGCACCCGACGCCGCCATCCGTATTGCTGTAGGCGGAGTTCAGCGTCTTGGTCTGACGGTTGAGGCGCAGCCCCAGTACCGCCGACACCTCTGTCGTGAGGGCCCAGTCGAGATTGGCGAACAGGGCGGCATTGCGTTCCGTCTGACGGTGAATGTCGCGCGCCCCGCCGCCGATGGGATAGGCGCTGCCGGCGGTCAGACCGGTCAGGCTGGATACACGAGTCGTCGAAGCGCCGCTGGACAGCAGCAGGCTGAGATAGGGCTCATAGTCTTCGCCATAGACGTAAGAATCGCGCCGCGTCACCTTTTCCGAGGACAGATAGACGCCGGTCAGCCAGTCGAGCGGACCGTTTTTCCCGGACAGTCGCCATTCCTGACTGAGCGTATCGAAGCGCGTGCCGAAATCATCCGGAATGCGGTAATAGATGTCCGCGCCTGAGAAGTCTGCATCATAGCCCTGACGGTGATCAAAACGTCGTGCGGCCGTCACGCTGGTTAGTGTCGGGCCGCTGTCGAGCCGCCAGTTGACCTCCGCCGACAGGCCGCCATCCTTGATATGCTGCGCGGTTGAACGGTTGCTGAAGGCGCGGCGCCCGTCGATATCGGCGGTGGTAGCCACCCCCTGACCCGATGCCAGACCGTTGATCCACGGCGCGGTTGCGCCCACCTGAACCACTGTCCCGGTGCAGCAGTTTTCGTCGCGCGCCGTATAGTCGGCAATCAGCCGCACCCTGAGACGGTCGGCGTCCATATACAGCAACTGACCGCGTAAAGAGTCATAGTTCTGATCGCCGTCGCGGGTGTCGCTGCGCGGCCCCTGACCTGTATTGATGCGGTATTGGCCATCGCGTTGCCGGTGGACCAGCGACAGCGATCCGGCCCATTTGTCGGCCAGTGGTCCCGACACATAGGCGGTGGCGGCGAAGGTGCCGCGCTCACCCGCTGTCAGCTCATAGACCTGCTCCGGCGTAAAGCGCGGGGCCTGAGTGATGGCCTGAATAATGCCCGCTGATGCGCCCTTGCCGAACAGGCTGGTCTGCGGCCCTTTGAGGATTTCGATACGCTCCACGCCCCCCAGATCGCTCATGGCCGTGGCCGTGCGCGCCCGCACCACACCGTCGATGACGACGCTGACCGAAGACTCCAGCCCCGGATTGTCGCCCACCGTGCCGACACCGCGCAACCGCGCCGTGGTCTGGGCTTCGTTGGCGGTGGAGGTGATCAGAAGGGACGGGGTCAGCACCTGCGCATCGCGCAGATCATAGGCCCCGCCACTACGCAACTGGTCTCCGGTAATCACGGCAACAGAGATCGGGGCGCGCGCCAGCGATTCCGGCTTCTTGCGCGCCGTTACCACCACTTCGGTCACCTCCTGTGCCCATACGGGAGCCGCCATGAGGCTGACCAAGGCACTGGCGCTCAGCAGGCGGACGGCGAGGGCAGGTAGGCGACGGCGGGAGGACAAACGCATGCGGGAACCTTGGGCATTTTATTTTATTGAACGCCACCCAATAAAACGTTCAAAAAATATGCGCAAGGTCAAATTGCCACCGCAGAGTTTCGGGCTCTGCAGAGAGGCGGGTTAGATATTTTCCGCCTTGTCCGAGGCCCGGCGGAAGGGGCCTCGGTAATCCGGGCTTTTGCGGCGGCGGCGGTCGGGGCCGGTGTAGCTGGCCGATTTGACCCAGGCGCGTTCGTTATCAATCACGCTTTTCATGCGGTCGATCAGGGCGCGCGCCGTTAGCGGCTTGGCCACGAACTCGTTGACCCCGGCATCGCGCGCCGCCAGCACGTGCGAGCGGTCGGTGTGGCCAGTCATCATGATAATCGGCACGTAGGGGTGGGGGCTGTCGGAACCGGTACGGATCAGGCGCGTCATTTCGATGCCATCCAGCGTTTCCATGACCAGATCGGTGATAATGACATCGGGCCGCCAGTCGCGCACGATTTCCAGTGCTTCGGCGCCATCGGACGCTTCGCGGATATGGGTAATCCCCATGGCACGCAACATGGTGCAGACAATAACCCGCATGTAGTGGTTATCATCGACGACCAGCGCCAGAACACGCGAAAAGCTACTCACTCAGTCCTCACAGCCCAAAAGGAGACCGGTTGTGACTCCGGGGGTACTCACCCTTTACGAAAAGAGTAAGCTTAGCGATAGGTTAATAGACGCTTTCAATTGACGCTACCGCCAAAAAAAATTCACGCCCTCCCCAAGACAGGGGTTTTGACGTTCGGGCGGAACCGGCCCATACTCAAGCCCAAATATATGGGGGTCCCCGATGATCGACTGGCGTAACCGTACCGTCCTCAGCGCCGCCGCTGCGGTCCTGATTTCCGGGTTTTGCGTAGGGTTTCTGACGGCCAAGGCGACCGAGGGTGGCTTCCGCAAGGCGGCCCCGCAAGGTCAGATTCCCATTACCGAAACCATGGGCAAGCTGTTCGGCAAGGTGCGTGACAAAAACGCGCCGCGCTCTGGCGGCATGAAGCCTGCCGGTTTTGCCGTCTGGAAACAAAGGCTGGATACGTCGGGGTCGTCGCCGCAGGCCTGTATCGAATTCTCCAAACCGCTCGATGCCTCCAAATCCTATGGCGACTATGTGCTGGTGTCACCGGAATTGCCGTCGGCTCCGGCGGTGACGGTAAAGGGCTCGGAGCTGTGCGTTGGTGGCTTCGGCTTTACGGATCGCCGCGTGACCCTGCTGAAAGGCCTGCCGTCGGCGAGTAAGGATACGCTGAAACAGAATGCCGATGTCGATTTCGCCTTCGGGGAAAAGCCGCCCTATGTCGGTTTCGCCGGCAATGGGGTTATCCTGCCGCGTGAGGAATCCGATGGGGTGGCGGTCGAAAGCCTGAACGTCTCGACCCTGGCCTTTGAGGTCTGGCGCGTCGGCGACCGCAATCTGGTGCGCAAGACGATCAGTGCGCCGGATGCTACGGCCGAAGGCGATTACGACTACGAATGGGGTGAGGACAGCCCCAAGGGTGAAGGCTACAAGATCTGGTCCGGCAAGGTGGCGGTGAAGGGCGGCGCGGGTGAGCGCGTCACCACCGTCTTCCCGCTGGGGGCCGTGTTGAAAGACCTCAAGGCCGGGGCCTATGTGGTCAAGGTGCGCGACGCTTCGGGCGGGCGTGACAAGAAGGAGGGCGATCAGCCGGCGCAGGCCCGCCGCTGGATACTGTTCACCGATATGGCGCTGACCACCTATACCGGCACGACCGGGGTGGATGTGGTGGTGCGTTCGCTGAAAACCGCCCGACCGATGGGGTCGGTGCGCGTGGCGCTGGTGGCGCAGAACGGCGAAGAACTGGCCTCTGCCAATTCCACCACCGATGGCCGCGTGCATTTCGACAAGGCCCTGTTGAAGGGCGAAGACGCGCTGTCGCCCAAGATGATCATGGCCTATGGCCCGGCGGAAGACTTCACCGCCATGGACATCCACGCTTCGCCGATGGACTTCTCGTCGCAGGGCGTGGGTGGGCGTTCGGATGAGAAGCTGACCGATGGTCGCACGATGAATGCGCTGGTGGATGGTTATCTCTATACGGATCGCGGCATCTATCGCCCCGGTGAGACGGTGCGTCTGGTGGCGCTGGTGCGCGATCCGGACGGCAAGGCAATCAAAGACCGCAAGGGCGCGCTGGTCGTCTATCGCCCGTCGGGCGTCGAAGCCTTCCGCTATCCGTTCGCCCAGACGCCGCAGGGCTTTGCCTATGCCAATATCGCCCTGCCGAAGTCGGCCCCGCGCGGCCAATGGCGCGCCAAGCTGCTGATCGAAGGCATTGACGAAGAACAGGGCAGCGCCGGGTTCGCCGTCGAAGACTTTGCACCGCAGCGCCTTGGCGTCGATATGAAGGCCGATGTTGAGCGGCCGCTGACCGCTGTGAATGAGACGCGCGCCGTGCAGGTCGCCGCCCGCTTCCTCTATGGCGCGTCGGGGTCCGGCCTGACGGTTTCGGGGTCGGCGCGCGTGCGCGTCGATCGCAACCCCTTCCCGAAGTATAAAGACTATCGTTTCGGTAACGAACAGACGCCGTTCGATGAGCAATATGCCGACCTGCCGCAAACGGCGACCGATGCCGAGGGCAAGGCGGTGCTGCCGTTCGCGTCTGCTTACGACACCGATCAGCCGCTGACCGCTCTGGTCACCGCCTCGGTGTTTGAGCCCGGTGGCCGTCCGGTCAGCGAGGTGGAGACGCTGCGCATCCGTACCAAGCCCGTCTATGTCGGGGTCAAGCTCGACACCAAAGACTCTAAGGGTGGCGAAAACCCGGTGACGGCTTTCAGCCTGATTGCCCTCAATGCGCAGGGTGCCCCGGTGACGGCGCGGGGTGTCAAGGTCAAGCTGATTTCGGAAAACTGGAACTACGACTGGTATCAGCAGGACGGGCGCTGGCAATGGCGGCGGACCTCCAAGGATGTGGTCATCTCGGACAAGGATTATGAGATCGGGGCGGCATCGCCGCTGAATTTCGAGAATCGTCTGGGTTGGGGCGATTATCGTCTGGAGATCACGCAGCCTTCGACAGGAGCAAAGACGGTGATCCGCTTCGCCGCCGGTTGGGGCGCGCCGTCCGACGGCACCGAAGCGCCGGACTTTGTGCGCCTGACGGCCGGATCGCAGACCTATGCACAGGGCGATACGATCTCGCTGACGCTGAAATCGCCATACAAGGGCGAGGCGCAGATCGCGGTGGCCAATGACCGCCTGATCGACCTGAAAACCGTCAGTGTCGGCGATAACGGCACCACCGTGCGGCTCAAGACCGATGCGCGCTGGGGCGGTGGGGCCTATGTGATGGTTAGCGTCGTGCAGCCGCGAGACCCGGTCGATGCCTCCAAGCCGCGCCGGGCCATGGGCCTCATCTACGTGCCGCTTGACCCCAAGAACCGCAAGCTGAACGTCACGCTCGACCTTAAAGACAAGGTGTTTCGTCCCGACTTCTCGAAATCGGGTCAGGCGATTATCGACGTGCCGGTGAAGGTCGAAGGCGCCGGCCTCGGCAAGACGGCGCGTGTGTCGCTGGCCGTCGTCGATCAGGGCATTATCAACCTGACCAAGTTCAAGACGCCTGATCCTGCCGGTTTCTATTTCGGCAAGCGGGCGCTGGGGCTGGAATATCGTGATGACTATGGCCGCCTGCTCGACCCCAATATGGGCGCGGCGGCGGACGTCTTCGGCGGGGATCAGATTGGCGGTGATGGCCTGACCACCACGCCGATCAAGACAGTCGCCCTGTGGTCGGGGGTCGTCAACACGGGCCTTGATGGCAAGGCGCATATCAAACTGCCGGTTGGCAAATTCAATGGCGAGCTGAAGATAATGGCTGTGGCCTGGACCGACGATGCGGTTGGCTCGGCCGAAGACAAGCTCACCGTGCGTCAGCCGGTGGTGGCTGAACTGGCCCTGCCGCGCTTCCTTGCGCCGGGCGATAAGGCCTATGCCACACTGGAACTGAACAATGTTGAGGGCAAGCCGGGCTTGTATGAGAGCCTCGTGAAGGGCTTCAACGGTATCGTTACGGCCTTCAAAAAGGCCTTCAATATCGGTCAGGGTCAGCGCGTGCAGGAGGGTATCCTCATTCAGGCCCCGTCCACGGTCGGTGTGTCGAGGATCAATCTGGCCCTCTCGGGTCAGGGCTATGGCTTCGATGAGGATTATCAGATTCAGACCCGCATGGGCTGGGGCGCGCAGACCCGCACGGTCATCGATCAGCAGGCACCGGGGGCGGTCTTCACCCTGCCGCCGGACCTGCTCAATGGCTTGCAGCCGGGGTCGGCGACGGTTCAGGTGTCCTATTCGCCCTTCCGGGGTATTGATCCGGGCCCGCTGGCGGCGGCGCTCAACCGCTATCCCTATGGCTGTACCGAACAGATCGTCTCGGCGGCCTATCCGTGGCTCTATGTCAGCGGTGCGGATGCGACGCGGGCTCAGACCATCCTCAAGGGCGCGGTCAACCGCCTGCTGGATCGTCAGTCGGCGGACGGGGCCTTTGGCCTGTGGCGCGCCGGTGACGGGGAAGCCGAAGGCTGGATCGGGGCCTATGCCACCGACTTCCTGATCGAGGCGCGCAAACGCGGCGTCTATGTGCCGCAGGAGGTCATCGACAAGGCGATGAACGCCATGCGCGACATGTCGAAACCGGAAGGCTTCACCTCGGTGTCCTACCGTCTCAAGATCGAAGAGGGTCCGTGGTGGAACGCCATGGCCGCCAAGTCTGTTTCGGAAGAGATGCGTTCACGCGCCTCGGCCTACGCCCTCTATGTGATGGCCAAGGCGGGTTCGGGCGATCTGGCGCGCCTGCGCTGGTATCACGATGTGCAGTTCAAGGCCGAGCGGTCACCCGTGCCGAAAGCGCAGGTCGGTGCGGCTCTGGCCCTGATGGGCGATAAGGCGCGGGCCAGATCGGCCTTCCGTCAGGCGGCGCAGGGCATGGGTTATAAGGCTACCTATGACTGGTATCAGTCGCCGCTGCGCGATGTGGCTGCGGTCATCGCTCTGGCCTATGAGGCCGGGGAGCTGGATACGGCGAAGACGCTCATCCCGCTGCTGGAACGCCATGTCAAAGGCCCGGACGAGATGAACACCCAGGAACAGGCGCAGGTGCTGAAAGCGGCCTCCCTGATGCTGGCTCAGGCTGGGCCGCTCAGCATCAAGGGCGAGAATGTCAAGGCGCTGGATGGTAAGTCGAGCCTGCAACGCTTCCAGATCGCTGCGGTGAAGGACGCGAAGTTCACTAATCAGGGTAAGGGCGCGGTGTGGCGCACAATCACTGTTACCGGTGTGCCCGTGGCCCCGCCCCCGGCAGAGGCCAGGGGTTATACGATCGACAAGGCCTATTATACGCTTCAGGGCCAGCGTATCGACCCGTCGCAGGTCGTGCAGGGGCAAAAGGTGCTGGTGGTCATCAGTGGACGGACGAACTATGCGGAAACCCGTCCGATCGTGGTTGATGACGCGCTGCCCGCCGGCTTCGAGATTGAAATGACCCTGTCGCGCGATGACGCCCAGAACGGACCCTTCCGCTTTGTGGGCGACCTCAGCCAGCCGGATGTGCAGGAAGCCCGCGATGACCGTTATGTGGCGGCGCTGGATGTCTCGGCCAACAGCGGCTTTGCCATG
>NZ_JAIWNX010000050.1 GCF_020217185.1 Asticcacaulis sp. | reverse complement strand
GCATATGTGGCACGCGCCGTGACGCCGGGTGACTACTACCTGCCGGGCGTCGAGGTGAAGGACCTCTATCGCCACGATCTCTATGCACGCACGGCGGGCGGGCGTCTGACGGTGGCCCCGCGATAAGCCCATTGCAAGGCTGTTTGATTGTAATGCAATTTTGCATTACAATCTGCGGCGAGGTGTGACATGACGACATTAACGGTAACCTCACGCGGGCAGGTGACCTTCCGCAAAGAGGTGCTTCAGCATCTGGGCATTCGACCGGGTGAACAGATTGAGCTTGATCTTCTGCCGGATGGCCGTGGGGTGATCCGGGCGGCCAGACCGGCGGGCTCGATTACAGGCTTTATTGGCCTGCTGTCGGGCCGCACCAACAAGATCGCCTCGCTTGAGGAGATGGACGCCGCCGCCGCCGCTGGCTGGGCCGGTGAGGAATGAAGATCAGCGTTGATACCAATATATTGGTACGCGCGGTCGTTCGCGATGACCCGGTACAGGGTGATCTGGCGGCGAAGCTTTTGACCGAAGCCTCACTTATTGCCATCGCCCTGCCTTGTCTGTGTGAATTCGTCTGGGTGCTGCGTCGGGTCTATGGCTTCGGGACACAAGATATCGCCGCAGCCATTGAGGCGCTAATGTCCACCGCGCATGTGGAGGTCAACCGTCCGGCGGTCGAAGCGGGGCTGGCAGTCCTGAGGGCCGGGGGCGATTTTGCCGATGGCGTTATCGCTTTTGAAGGGGCGTGGCTGGGGGGAGAGACGTTTGTGTCTTTTGACCACAAAGCCGTTGCCTTGCTTTCGGCGCAAGGCGTCGCCGCGAGGCAGCCGTGAAGATTGATGGGATGGACCGGCTGATCCCCCGTCTGATCAAACCCCTGATCGGCTTTGTGGCCTTTCAGGTGGCGGTTTGTGTCGCTGATCTGGCCCTGCCGCCTGATCTGACGCGCGCCAAAGCCGCCTCGGCGGTGGCGCTGGATCACAATGGCGCGTGGCTCAGGGCGCTGCCTGTCGAAGGGGGGACGTGGCGTATCCGTGCCGACCTCGACCGCACCGACCCCGGCTTTATCAAACACCTGCTCAAGGTCGAGGATGAGCGCTTCTGGTGGCATCAGGGGGTCGATGCCATAGCCATTGCGCGTGCTTTCGGCTCCAACCTCAGCGCGGGGGGCATCGTCTCCGGCGGCTCGACCCTGTCCATGCAGACGGCGCGATTGCTGGAGCCCAAACCCCGCAACTACCTGTCGAAGCTGATCGAGGTCTTCCGGGCGTGGCAACTGGAGGCGCGCTTTTCCAAGCGCGATATCCTGTCGCTCTATCTGACACTGGCCCCCTATGGCGGCAATCTGGAAGGGGTGCGCGCGGCCTCGCTGTCCTATTTCGGCCATGAGCCGGAAAGCCTGACTTTGGGTGAACAGGCCCTGCTGATCGCCTTGCCACAAGCGCCGGAAGCCCGCCGCCCAGACCGTCATCCGGAACGCGCCTTGCGGGCGCGCAACCTTGTGCTGGAGCGCATGGCGGCCAAGGGCGTGCTTAGTCCCGCTCAGGTGGCCGAAGCCAAAACGGAGCCTATGATCGTCAAACGTTTTGCCTTCCCGGCATTGGGTTGGCACGCGGCAGGAAGGCTGGCCTCTGAGGCCAAAGGCCTTCAGGCGACGGTGGTGACGACGCTTGATGCACCGTTGCAGGCGCGACTGGAAGCGCTGGCGCGGCAAACGGCGGTGGCACAGGGCCCGAACTCTTCGACGGCCATCCTCGTCATTGAAATCCGTTCGCGGGCCGTGCGGGCCAGCGTCGGTTCGGCGGGCCTTGACCGCACGGGCGGCTGGATCGACATGGTGCAGGCCATCCGCTCACCCGGTTCGACGCTCAAACCCTTCATCTACGGGTACGGCTTCGAAGAGGGGATCGTCGCCCCCGATACGCGCCTGATGGACGCTCCAACACGCTTTGGTGACTATCAGCCGGAAAATTTCGACAAGGTGTTCCACGGTGAGGTGTCGGCCAAGGAAGCCCTGACGCACTCGCTTAATGTGCCCGCCGTGGCGGTGCTCAATCGCATCGGGGCCGGGGCCTTTGAATCGCGTCTGCAAGGGGTGGGGGTACACCTGATCCGCCCCAAGACCGGCCTGCGCGACGCCGGTCTGGCTCTGGCACTTGGCGGTGCCGGGATCGAATTGCAGGACCTGGGGGCACTCTATGCGGCTCTGGGGGATAAGGGCCTGATGAAGCCGCTGGCCTGGACGGAAGCCGACGCCAAGGCCAATCTCAGCCGTCCCGGTCAGCGACTGATGGCCGCCGATGCGGCGTCGCGTGTCATCAGCATCCTGCGCGAAACCCCGCCGCCGGCTGGACGCCTGCCCGCGCATCTGATGAAGACGGCCAGCCGCCCGGCCTATAAGACCGGCACCTCCTACGGGTTTCGTGACGCGCTGGCGGTCGGGGTGGCGGGCGGCTATGCCGTATTGGTGTGGACGGGTCGCCCCGATGGCGGTTCGCGCGCCGATCAGACGGGGCGCGAAGCCTCCGCACCCCTGCTGTTTGATGTCTTCGATCAGATCAATGCCCCGTCGCAGGCCCCGCAAAGCCTGACCCCGGCGGCGGCCCCCGAAGCCTTAAAGGCCCTCAAACCCGCCGTGCGCGGGCCGTCCATCCTCTTCCCGCCGGATCAGGCCACCGTCTATGTCGAGGGGCAGGTGACGGGAGGCAAGCTGAGCGCCACGCGCGGGCTGAAACCCTCGGCGCGGGGCAAGGGGCCACTGAGTTGGTACGTTAATGGCCAGCCTGTTGTGGCCGATACGGAAGGCCGCGTCGAATGGCGGCCTGAGGCCGAAGGCTTTTACGAAGTCAGCGTCGTCGATGCCGACGGCGTCACCAGTCGCTCGCGCGTGCGGATCAAAGCGATTGCGCAGCCGAAACCTTAGTTCGCGCCCTTCGGCTTTCTCAGCACAAACAGGTCCGGGCGCACGGCGGCATTGCGGTCAAAGGTGACCAGCTTGACGCGCGTGCCCTTGCCCTGCTGATCCGTCACCGTCCATTCCCCCAGTTGCAGGGCATTGCCGCGCTCGATGAAGGTCATCAGGATAGAGCCTTCGACATCGCGGCGGCGGTCGCGCGCCTTCAGGCGGAAGCCGTCCGTGGTCCTCGTGACCTCAGTGACGATGACGCCCTGATCGAGGCGAATCTGCTTCGACAGAAACAGAGACAGCGGCGTGGCGTTGAGGGGGTACTGGTTAAAGGCCTTCAGACGCGGGTCCCAGGTATTGACCGTCTTGCCATCCGATACGACCAGCAGCGAATAGGGCGCATCGTACTCAAAACGGATCTTGCCGGGCCGTTGCAGCCACCAGTTACCGGCGGTGGTGCGCCCCTTGTAATCGGTTTGCTCAAAGCGTCCGCCGCCTGTCCCTAAGGATTGCAGATAGGCGACGGCGCGGTCGATGCGCCCTTGATCCTGCGCGCTGAACTTCGGCGGGGTCACGAATTGCTGGATCGTGTTACGCCCTTGCGCCCACACAGGCGCGGTGGTCAAAAGGCTGGCGGCGGTGAGGCCCGTAAGCAGGGCGCGTTTGGTAAGCTCGGTCATGATCTCTCTCATACGGTGATACGATCCGTTGAGAAAGACCCTAACCGGCTATGATGACGGGTTGAGGGCGTCAAAATGACATAAGGACCGCACATGATGGCCGTAAACTAAACCGCGGGTGAATGGGGCTTAAAGCCTTGCCACACATTCAATCTCGACCGTCGCGTCGAGCGCCAGTTCCGTGACGCCAAAGGCCGAGCACACGGGCAGGGGGTTGTCGCCAAAACAGGCCGCGAACAGCGTGTTGAAGCGCTCAATCTGTCCCATATCCGTAAGCATGACCCGCACCGAGATCAGGGCGTCCAGCCCCAGATCAAAGCGGGCCAGAGACGCCGTCACATTGGCCATCATCTGCTTCACTTCGGCTTCAAAACCGCTGGCAAGATTGCCGTCGTCGTCATCACCGATATGGCCGGACAGGTAGAGGGTGTCGCCAATACGCACAGCCTCGGAAAAGGCCGCGTCAAAGGGATAGGCAAAGAAAGCAGGCTCGGTGGTCATAAACGATTTATGCCGCCTTGGGTTCGAACCTGTCCAGTCCTATCTATCGGGTGCAGGGGCTTTCCCTGACCGGCGAAGCCCATTTAAATCCCCGGCGGCGGGCCGACCAGAATGTCGCGCTTACCGACGTGGTTGGCGGGGCCGACGACGCCTTCCTGCTCCATCTTTTCCATCAGGGAGGCGGCGCGGTTATAGCCGATTTGCAGCTTCCTCTGGATGTAGGAGGTCGAAGCTTTACGGTCGATGGTGACGTAATAGACGGCCTTGTCGTAGAGGTCGTCGCCCGAACCGCCGCCTTCGCCGCCAAAGCCGCCGGACTCGCCATCGCCGTCATCGTCGCCACCGGCGGTGATGTCTTCGAGGTAGTTGGGAGAACCTTGCGAGCGCAGATATTCGGCCACGGCCTCGACCTCGGAGTCGGCGACAAACGGCCCGTGCAGGCGGGTGATGCGCCCGCCGCCTGCCATGTACAGCATGTCGCCCTGACCGAGGAGCTGCTCGGCGCCTTGCTCACCCAGGATGGTGCGCGAGTCGATCTTGGACGTCACCTGGAAGGAGATGCGGGTCGGGAAGTTGGCCTTGATCGTGCCGGTGATGACATCGACCGACGGGCGTTGCGTGGCCATAATCAGGTGGATACCCGCGGCGCGCGCCATCTGGGCGAGGCGTTGCACCGCGCCTTCGATGTCCTTGCCTGCCACCATCATCAGATCGGCGACCTCGTCGATGATCACGACGATATAGGGCATGGGCTCCGGCACCATTTCCTCGATCTCGAAGATGGGCTGACCCGTTTCGTCAAAACCCGTCTGGACCTTGCGGATAAAGTTCTTGCCCTCGGCGGCGGTCGCCTTGGCGCGCTCATTAAAGGAGGCGACATTGCGCACGCCGATCTTCGACATGCGGCGATAGCGGTCTTCCATCTCCTTGACGACCCATTTCAGCGCCACCACGGCCTTTTTGGGGTCGGTCACGACGGGGGCGATCAGGTGCGGAATGCCGTCATAGACCGACAGTTCCAGCATCTTGGGGTCGATCATGATGAATTTGCACTGTTCCGGATCGAGCCGGTAGAGGATCGACAGGATCATGGCGTTGACGCCGACCGACTTACCCGAACCCGTGGTCCCGGCGATCAGAAGGTGCGGCATCTTGGCGAGGTCGGTGACGTAGGGTTCACCGCCGATGTTTTCCCCCAGCACCATCGGCAGGATGTGGCTCGATTTTTCAAACTCGGCCGAAGCCAGCATGTCGCGCAGATAGACCGTTTCGCGCACCGCATTGGGCAGTTCGATCCCGATGGCGTTGCGGCCCTGCACGATGGAGACGCGGCAGGAGCGCGCCGACATGTTGCGGGCAATATCGTCAGCCAGCGCCACGACGCGCGCGCCCTTCACGCCGGCGGCCGGGGCCAGCTCATAAAGCGTGACGACGGGGCCGGGGCGAATCTGGTCGATGACGCCCTTAACCCCGAATTCGGCCAGCACGCTTTCCAGCATACGGGCGTTCTGGCGCAGGGCCGCCTCGTCATAACCAGCGGCGCGCGGCTTGGGCTTGGCGAGGATGGACAGTTCGGGCAGGCGGAAATTGCCCGGCTTGAGGAATTCAAAGCTCGACTGACGCTCATCCTGTTCGCGCGCTGAGGGCTTTGGGCGCGGAACCTCCATGCGGATTTTCGGTTCCGGAGCGGCCTGACGCGGGGCCGGGGCCGACAGTTCGGATTCAGGGTCGAGATTGTCAATATCGAAGGGCGGGGCGTCTTCGTCATAGACCGGCGTGGCGGGGGCGCGGCTATTGACCACCGGTTCGGGCATGGCGTCGGGCGTGTAATCGGTCTCGTCAATGAAGGGCTGCGGCGCCTTCTGGCCGCGTTTTGCCTTGGGCGCCTTGGGCTCGCGCGTCACGGCGGCATTGACCTTTTCCGGCAGGCCAGACGCGGTCAGCGCGCCCCTGAAACCGCCCAGAACGAAACCCGCGGCGCGGACATAGCTCTCAGACGTCAGGCGCAGGGCCTGATTAAACGCCCACAAGGCGGCCGCGCCGAAGATCAGGCTGGCGATCACCTCTCCGGCGGGCAGGCGCATGAAATCGAACACGCTTTTGAGCAGGTGGTGCGTGCCCGTACCCCAAAAGCCGCCGATCGAGGGCGAATTGGCGTCGCCCAGATGCAGAGGCGCCAGCGCCGCCGCCAGCATCAGCACGAACAGGGCGCCATAAAGGCTATGGATACGCAGGGTGCGACGGCCTTCATCGGGGTCAAGCTGCATCAGACGCGTCAGACCGAACCACGTCATCAGCGCCGCCATCGGCCACGCGGCCAGCCCCAGGGATTGCAGGCCGATATCGGCAATGATCGCCCCAAAGCCGCCCAGAAAATTGTGCACGGGCTCGGCACTGGCCGTATTCCAGCTCGCGTCGGTCGCCCGATAGGAGGCATAGGCCATCAGCGAGGCCAGACCCAAAAGGCACACCAGCGCTCCGCGCAGACGCGCCATCGGCACCGAACGCCAGACATAGGTGAAACGGGACTCCAGATGATTCCAGACGAGGGCGGTAACCGTGCTCATGCGGGGCAGTCTCTAGGCTTATGGTTAAGCCCGGTTAATCGCATGCAAAGGGTTAAGACCTGTTTACGAAGACCTAAAAAAGTCATCGCCTCGCTGACGCGGCCAATCCTTATGGTGAGGCCCTACGCTCCGCCTCGATCCTTATTGGCGAAGGGCTCAGACTGGAACTTTCAAAGGAGAGCCCCGCATGATGGAACAGACCCAAATTCCGGCAGACACCGATACGGCCAACGCTATTGGTCAGGCGGCGGAAATTACGCCGGATGAGACCGATCTCAACACAGACCAAGACCTCACCGACGACGAAGGCCCTGAAGATGAAGGCCTTGAGGAAGATGAGGACAATCTGACGCCACTGGACAAGGATACAGGTGCGGACCTCGATGCCGACACGCTGAGCGGTCAGGACAATGATCGCGAATACGATGTCAGCGAAACCATCGACAAGACGACGGGGATTTGATCCCCACAGAAGTAAAGCCTGAATACAAAAAGAGGACTGCGTGACATCACACAGCCCTCTCTCTTGTCTTTAGCCGTTATGGCCTCAAAGGCGATCCGTACCCATAAGCTGGATCGTGATCCCCTTATCTGCCGTCTTCGGCCTGTGACGATTAGACATCGGATCACCTCCCTTCGCTGTTAAACCTGATCAGGAGCGTCGCACAGGGCGCATGGAAATCAAGCGAAAAGAAGCCGCTTAACGCAATAGCTCGGCGGCGCTGTGCATCAGTATGACGACAGCAATCAGGCCCAGCAGCCCGCCGACACAGACCTCGAAATATTCGCGGTTGCGACCCCGGCTTAGGAAGCGCGTCAGGGCCAGACCGCTCAGGCCATAGGTCGTCATGGTGATCACATCCATGCCGATGGCTGTGGCGGCAAAGACCGGCATCTGCGTCGTCATCGGGCGGTCGAGTGCCAGAAAAGGCGGCAGGACAGCGGTGAAGAACAGGGTGACCTTGGGGTTCAGGAACTGCACCATGAAACCGTCCTTCCACGTCGCCCACAGGCCTTCGCGCGCGATGGCGTTCGCATTTTCCGGCAGGTCCAGCTCATGCGCGCTGTGCGATTTGCGCGCCCGTATGGTCTTGACCGCGATCCACAAAAGATAGACGGCCCCGGCAACCGTCATCGCGTGAAAGACGACGGGCAGGGTGGTGATCAGAAGGTGCAAGCCGAAAGCGGCGGCCACAAACCAGATCAGGGTGGCCGTATTGATGCCGAACACCCCCATCAGAACCCTGGGTGCGGAACGTCCCAGTCCAGTGGAGATGCAGAACAGGTTGGCCGGTCCCGGCGTCATGGCCATCAGGAACATCGCCCCCAAAAGGCGGTGTATTTGGACGGATCGACGGGCAGGGCGGACAACATGCGGTCCTTATTTCGTAAATCCTGCAACTTGTCGAGAGGGGCTACACCTTGGTGTGAGTCACCGCCGACTGGGTCACAAAGCGATCGCCGCTGAGCTGGTGAAGCTCGATACGCACGCTTTTGTCGGTGAAATCCAGCAGATTGAAGCCCTGCGGTTGTTTGCGGATGCGCACCGACATGGCGGTCGAGGCGCAGACAAACAGGGTGGTGTGCCCATTCATCACGCGCGTTTCGACATAGGCATGATGCTGGTGCCCGGACAGCACGATATCGACCTTTTGCTCGCCGACGGTTTTCAGCAATTTGTCGCTGTTGAACACCGTCACATCCAGCGGAAATTCCGACGGGTTAAGCGGCGGGTGATGCACGGTCAGCACGCGCCACGGCGTCGTCGAAGCCCCAAAGAAATCGGCAATATCCTGTCTTTGACGCGCGCTGATCGAACCGTAAGCCCAGTTGAGCGCCGGCAGGATCATGCGCGCCGAATTGATGCCCTTGATATCGACCAGATCCGCGTGCAGTTCGGGCTCAAGCTCTCTGGCAATATGGTCGCGGTATCGCTTCCACGGTTGGATGAAGCGGCGCAGGTCAAGGCCCGGCAGGTCGTGATTGCCAGGAATGACAAAGGCCGGCATGGGCAAAAGTTTGAAAAAGTCCGCGGCTTCGACAAATTCAGCTACCGTCGCGTCCTGCGTGATGTCGCCGCTGGCCAGCACCAGATCGGGTTCCAGCTCGATCAGGGTGCTGATCAGGGTTTCGGTCACGCGCCGGTCGTGCGCCCCGAAGTGCAGGTCGGAAATATGGGCTATGCGCATTCAGGCCTCGCGCAACGGGATCAGCAGGGGCACGTAGCGCGCTTTGAGCTTGATCTCCAGCGGCGTCTTGAGGTCCGTCACCTCGCCATCAACCGAGACCTTTTCCTTGCGATGACGGGTCCACAGCGTCATCTGCGTCCCGGTTAGTTCGGTCAGGTCCGGGTCCGACTTCCAGTTGCCGACCAGAAGCCGCGTCAGAAAGCGCAGGTGCGAGACGCGGGTGCGGGTCGAAGCGATATAGGCCGCCAGTTCCCCGCCCTGAAGATCATTGCGTTTGAAATTGCTCTCGTCGATGCGCGTCGTATCGGCATAGCGATTGGCTGAAATCACGACGGCGGGTGAACGGAAGCGATGCAGACGCTTGCCATTCTGAAGCACGATGCGCGCATTTTTGCGCCGTTCGAAATAGTCAGCCACGAACCAGAACAGGTAGGGCACCATCAGCAGGAAGTTATTGGTGCGGTGTTGTTCGCGAAACACCGAGGCTTCGGGCATGACGCCGACGGAGGCGCAGCACAGAAACAGCTCGCCATTGATTTCACCGGCGTCGATCCGCGTTTCTGAAGCGCCTTTGGCATAGGCTTTCAGCGCCTCATCCAGCGTGTTCATCCCCAGATCGTGCGCCAGCAGGTTCATCGTGCCGAACGGCAGGATGCCAAAGGCCTTGTTCTTGCGGCTGAGGGTATCAGCGCACGAGCGCAAGGTGCCATCACCGCCGCCCACCAGAAGGGGATGCGGAGACTGAGCGAAGCGGTCGAGGGCCGCTTCCATCTCAGCGGGCTCAGCGAACAGCAGTTCGTTCACCGCCATACCACTGGCTTCAATCGCGGCGGTGATGGAGTCGTGCCCCAGGTTCAGGACCGTGCCCGCCTTGCCGTTGATCAGGATATTGTACGCTGTTGCCGCCATGTCGCTGATGTGCCGGGGGGAGTGCAAAAAAACAATGCGGGCGTGAAGCCTGCGCTCCACGCCCGCACCCTATCAGCTTTTGGCTTCAAGACTAGGCGATACCAGCTTCGGCCAGCCATTCGACCAGCTTCGACTTCGGCATGGCGCCGACCTTCATCGAGGTCATCTTGCCGTCCTTGAACAGCATCATGGTCGGGATGCCGCGCACGCCGAACTTCGACGGCGTCAGGGGGGAATCGTCGATATTGA